>JAKDMK010000220.1 GCA_030452365.1 Nitrococcus sp. | reverse complement strand
GACAAGGCGCTCGAGCGATCGCACGGAAATCTGCGTGCGGGTCCGCCGCGATACTAAAGTGCCTGCGCCGATCAGTTCCAACGTTAGGCCGTCTGTACATGGAGAAGTGACATGATTAAGCCAGCAAAGAATACGATTTGCCTTTGGTACGACGGCGACGCCGAAGAGGCGGCGCGCTTTTACGCGAAGACCTTCCCCGATTCATCCGTTGGCGCGATCCATCGGGCACCGGGAGACTTTCCATCCGGGAAGCAAGGGGATGTGTTGACGGTCGAGTTTACGGTCATGGGCATTCCCTGCCTCGGGCTGAACGGCGGACCCAACTTCAAGCACAGCGAAGCATTCTCGTTTCAGGTCGCAACCGCCGACCAGGCGGAAACTGATCGTTACTGGAACGCGATCGTTGGCAACGGCGGCGAAGAGAGTGCGTGCGGCTGGTGCAAAGACAAGTGGGGCCTCTCCTGGCAGATTACGCCGACGGTTTTAACCGAAGCGTTCACTGGCCCCGATCGCGCTGCCGCCAAGCGTGTGTTCGATGCAATGATGCAGATGGGAAAAATCGACGTCGCCGCCATCGAGGCGGCGCGGCGCGGCTGAGAAACCTGCGGTGCATCGACTTATAAAAACCGACGCAGCTTCGCCGCGCTCGCCACCGTCGAGCGGCAAGTCCGCAAGACCGATCTCATCGAACCGTATCCGCGGCCGCAGGCCTATTACGCGCGGGCTCTGGCGCGTCCTGCATGGCAGCGCACGCTGAGCCTCTGCGCCGAGCGGCAGGGCGTAACCGTCGCGGACATTCAGTGAGGGGTCGCACCGCCGCCGAATAATTCAAGCCGACGCGCCTGTCGGAGTAGCACTTAATTCCAGCATTAGCGCGCACCATGTCATGCAATTGTTTGAGTTATCTCCAAGGGCAGACATCGCTGACGGTCGAAACGCGCTTCCAGGGTGGGCTTTGGGGCTAGGTTTCGGTATGGCGGAGGGCGAAGCTGCACCTGATCGGTCTGCAGGTAGCCGACGAGCAACGCAGCGAGGCGGGATGCATTCGGCGTCTCATCCGCCCTTCTTGCGCCATCCGACCGCCATATGCTACAAGTAGCACATGGCTACGATCGGCATCCGGGAACTTCGGCAACACGCCAGCCGCTACCTCCGCCGTGTCAAGCAGGGCGAGATGCTCACCGTGACCGAGCGAGGTGAGCCGATCGCGGAGCTGCGACCGCTGGCCCGACACGAGAACACCATTGACCGCCTCGAGAGGGAGGGACGAATCACACCCGCGCGCGGGAACCTTCTCGATCTGGCACCGATGCTGCCGCCGGACGGGTATCCGCCCCTCAGCGAGGTTCTCGATGAGCTGCGCGAGGATCAGGTGTCGTAGTGGCGGTCTATCTGGACGCCTCCGCGCTCGTGAAGCTTATCGTGATGGAAGCCGAGTCTCGGGCTCTGGCAGAGTACCTCAGCAGTCGGACCGTGCGCGTCTCGGCGACGCTCGTTCGAACCGAGGTGCCCCGGGCCGTGCGCCGGAACCGGCCGCAACTTCTCGATCGCGCCGTGCGCATGCTCGACGGTCTGCGGATGATTACTCTCGACACTGCCGTCCTTGATCGGGCCGCCCTCGTCGACCCTCCTGACATCCGTAGCCTCGACGCGGTTCACATCGCTGCTGCCCTTACGATCGTTGATGAGCTCGAGGCGATCGTCACCTACGATGCTCGAATGGCCGAGGCGGCCAGAGGTCTCGGGATCCCCGTCGAGGAGCCGGGACGAGCGAGCCCCCGGTAGGCGATTGTCAACGGCAAACGACGCGCTCCGGCGCCCGGCTCTCAACCGTCGAAATAGCAGCGCGGACTGACTATGCCGACGCCGCGCCCGGTATCGAGCGTAAGTAGAGCATTGTCACGCGTGGCGACGGACAGCTAGACAGCGGTCATGTTTTGGTACACAGGTTGAATAACAAATGGCCTGCGATCTCTCACAAGCCATTGAGTTTATGGTCGGGGTGACTGGATTCGAACCAGCGACTCCTGCCTCCCGAAGACAGTGCTCTACCAAGCTGAGCTACACCCCGGTGGTCGGTAACTAGTATCTGCGGCTGATCGCGAACTGAACCACTACTGCAAGTGCATCGCGATAGATGCCGTCCTCCAGATGGTCCAGCATCGCCACGGCGCGCTCCGCCTCCTCGTTCGCGAGGCTGTAAGTGTAGGTAATGGCGCCGGTCTTTTCAATTGCCTCACGCACCGCCTCGATGTGTTCCTGACCATCCTGCTGGATGGCCGAGCGCATGAGCTTGCGGGTCTTTGCATCACCGTTGCGCATGGCATAGATGAAGGGCATGGTGGGTTTGCCTTCGGCCAGGTCATCACCGATATTCTTGCCAATTTCCGCGGAGTTACCCTCGTAGTCGAGGGCGTCGTCGACGAGCTGGAATGCCGTTCCCAGATGGCGGCCGTAGGCGGCCATGGCGGCCTGCTCCTGCGCGGAACGCGCGCCCATCAAGGCGGCGAGCCGACACCCTGCCTCGAACAAAGCCGCCGTCTTGCGGAAAATGACATCGCGGTAGCGCTCTTCGGTGACATCCGGATCATGGATGTTGAGTAGCTGCAGCACCTCGCCTTCGGCGATGGTGTTGGTGGCGCGCGAAAAGATCTCCATCACTCCCATTCGCTGCAGCTCCACCATCATTTCAAACGCGCGCGTATAGAGGAAATCGCCTACCAGGACGCTGGCGCCGTTGCCCCAGATTTGACGCGCGGTTTCGCGCCCACGGCGCATGTCGGATTCGTCTACGACGTCGTCATGCAGGAGCGTTGCCGTGTGGATCATCTCGACGATGGCAGCGAGCAATATATGTGTGTGTTCACGGCAACCGCAGGCACGTGCTGCCAGCAACACAACCAATGGCCGCAGGCGCTTGCCGCCGCTATTGACAATGTAGCTGCCCAATCGATTGATGAGGGCTACGTTTGAGCTCAGTCGCTCCTGAATGAGCTGATTGACGGCCTCGATATCATTAGCTACGAGTGCCCGGATCGGGTCGAGGTCCATAGGGAGCGAGGCTCCTTAGGCGGTGCTGCGTGGCGCCGGGCTGGAATGCTATGAGGGGCCTGGCAGAGTGTCAAGCTAAGGCCGTCATTGATTGACGCTCCAAGAGTTAATAAGTACATTACCACACTTTATGCGGCCGCGAGCCGCGGCAGCAGGAGAGTAACCATGTATGCCGTCATCAGGACGGGCGGTAAGCAGTACCGGGTCAGCGAGGGCGACACGCTGCGCGTCGAGAAGCTCGATGCAGAGCTGGGTGCGGCTATCGATTTCGAGCAGGTATTGATGATAGCCGATGCAGACGATATCCAGGTGGGCACTCCGCTGATCGATGGCAGTAGAGTCAGTGCCGAGGTGACTGGCCAGGGACGTGGCCGCAAAATAGAAGTGCGCAAGTTCAAGCGGCGCAAGAATTATCATCGCTGCCATGGCCACCGGCAGCACTACACCGAGGTTAAGATCACCCGCATTGGGGCGGGAACGGGCGTAACCGATAGCGTAGGAAACCCGCATCATGGCGCATAAAAAGGCAGGCGGCAGCACCCGTAACGGGCGCGATTCGCACTCCAAGCGGCTTGGAGTCAAGCGCTTCGGGGGCGAGCTCGTGCACGCGGGCAATATCCTGGTTCGCCAGCGCGGAACCAGCTTTCACCCGGGTGAGAACGTCGGGCTCGGCCATGACCATACTTTGTATGCAAAAATCGATGGCCAAGTGATATTCAACCGCAAAGGTCCGTACCAGAGGCGTTTTGTGAGCGTGCATCCGACCGAATGATGCGCGAGGGTCGTGTCGGTTCGGGACAAGCCCCGTCGCCGCGCGGGGCTTTTTTTATGGCGAGGATGACTTTGGCATGAGTCGACGAGTGAGTGAATTCACCGGCGACGGACGAGCAAGCGATGAAGTTTGTCGATGAGGCGATCATCCAGGTGCGCGCCGGAGACGGTGGCGATGGCTGTGTGAGCTTCCGGCGCGAGAAATATATTCCGCGTGGTGGGCCGGACGGTGGCGATGGCGGCCGCGGGGGGAGCATCTATCTCGAGGCCACCGAGGATTTGACCACGCTCGCGGACTTTCGCCATACACGGCGGTTCACCGCGGCCGCGGGTGCGGCCGGGAAGGGTCGGCAGATGAGCGGACGCGCCGGCGTCGATCTCATGGTGCAGGTGCCGGTCGGTACCCTGGTCACCGCCGAGGAGACTGGGGAATGTTTGGGTGATTTGACTCGCGCTCAGCAGCGCTTGCTGGTTGCCCGCGGCGGGCGCCGCGGACTCGGTAACTGTCATTTCAAGCGTGCTACGAACAGGACTCCGCGCCGCGCCACCGCCGGTACCCCTGGGGAGCGGTTGGTTCTGCGCCTGGAGCTCAAGGTGTTAGCCGATGTCGGTCTCTTGGGTATGCCCAACGCCGGCAAATCGACCTTGCTGCGCGCCATTTCAGCCGCCCGGCCTCGGGTTGCCGATTACCCGTTCACGACGCTGTACCCGCACCTTGGCGTAGTTCGGGTGGAGTCTAGCCGCAGCTTCGTCGTCGCCGATATCCCGGGGTTGATTGCGGGTGCGGCTCAGGGGGCCGGGCTCGGCACACAATTTCTCAGGCATTTGGCCCGCACGCGGCTGCTTCTGCACATGGTGGACGTTGCCCGCACTGACCAGGATGCGGACCCCGCCGAGGATGTGCGCATGCTCGAGCAGGAGCTCAATTGCTTCAGCAGCGCATTGGCGCAGCGTGAGCGCTGGCTCGTGCTCAATAAGCTCGATCAGATCCCGGCTGATGAGCATCAAGCATTACAGCAGCGCATGGTCCGGCATTTGGGCTGGGTGGGCCCGGTGTTCGGAATTTCCGCAAGGACCGGCGAAGGTTGCGAGTTTCTTTGCCATCGGATCATGGCCTTCATCGAGACTCGTCCCGCGGACACGAT
>JAKDMK010000219.1 GCA_030452365.1 Nitrococcus sp. | reverse complement strand
TCCCTGCACTACTATTGTCAGTGTGTCGTGCCGAAACCCGGGGCGGTGCGCTTTGGCGGAACACGCCGTAAACACCTCCATGTAGGCTCGACGGCGGCATCCTTGCCGCCGCTGGTCGCGCGCAAACGAACCCTGAGCTGACGATGCTTCTGCAAACATCGGTATCACCTGATCATTCCTTGCGTGCGGCCAGGCCGCCTCAGCGGCGATGACCTAGGGCCTCTCATTGCTCGGAAACCTGACAGTACCCCCGCCAGTACTCCCGTAGCGGGGTGCCGGTGATCGGCTCACTCGCGGCCGCGATCGGGCTATAGACGCGCAAATCTTGCAACCACTGCCCTGCCCCCAGTGAACACACCCAAGGCCGAAGATGACTCGCCAGCACGGACTCCTGCCACCAACGCTCCCGCGGAACGCTGGTGAGTCCCGCCATTAGAACCAACAACCCCACGATCATCACTCCACGAAGACCACCGAATACCATCCCGAGAGATCGGTCCGTTCCACTAAGCCCTGTGTTGCTCACCAGGGTAGCGACAAGATAGCTCACGAGTCCGCCCAGCAGCAAAACAGCAATGAACAGACCGGCGAAGGCGATCAGCAAGCGCAGCGTAGGTGACTCGAGGTAGTCGTTCAAAAAGACCGCGAGTGGTTGGGCGAAGCGCAGGCTGATCCAGAATGCGGCGACCCAGACCACGATGGATAGTATCTCGCGGAAGAATCCCCGTATTAGGCTGATGGCCGCGGAGATTACGATAATACCGACAAAGATGTAATCTAACCAGTTCATGCGCGCCGCCGTGCAATTAATGGACTCGGGATCGCTTGGTTGTCGGGGCCATAGCCAAGCTATTCGCCACCAGCCCGTCCGGCCAGGAATACGGCCGGTTTCAGAATTGGCAGGCCGTCGAACGGATCGAGGGCCAGCAGATCAGCATCACCTGTGATCAAATAGTCGGCTTCTCCGGACAAGGCGAGAGCCAGGAACTTGTTGTCATCGCTGTCTCGGCAGGCGTCGACGTGCAAGGCAGGCTCCACCCACTCGCCAAGCTCAACCAGCCAATCCAGGAACGACTCCATCTGTTCAATCGTGCGATATGGATCGAATTTCGGCTTTGCCTGTCGCACGGTGAGCTCAGCAAAAGTCGCGTTCGAGAACAGCAGAGTGGAACCGTCTCTGGCCAGTTGATCGAGGACATATCGAGGCTTGCCGGTAGGCGAAAGCAAGGCGCCGATTAAAACATTGCTATCAATAACACAACGATCAGCTCTCATCGGCGAGTAGCCGTTCGAGACGCGCAGGGGTCAAACCTTGGGAAACAGCGTAACCACCCGTCTCGTCCATCGCTTTGATCAAGTTCTTCCACGCCCGCTTCTTACGCCGCTCGTAATCTTCGATCGACATCACGACGACACTAGCTCGACCCTTCTTCGTCACCCTCACTGGCTGTCGCTGTGCAGCTTCGATAAGCTGACCAAACTTATTCTTGGCTTCAACGGCAGTGATAGTCTTCATTGCACCATCCGATCTATACGAGGTAACGGCCATTATAGCCGTAATAGCTATTTATGGCACCAACATAGCCATGACGATGCCCTCAGCCAGTTCAGATCTAGCCTCTCCAACATAGCCTCAGCAGATTGCCCACGGGATCGACAGCCGGCCACCCGCAATGCGCTCATGAAGTCCGGCGCAGTCCAGCCGGTGAAATTTCACCGCACGATATGTATGCTTGCCTTTAAGGGGATACCTCCTGCGTCTCGGTTTGTTGTCGAAAAAGCGCACCGTACCGGGTTTCGAGGGTCCCCTTCTCTATGTGTGGGCTATAACTGACTACGTTGATCGCCGCGACCGAATGAAAGGCAGTCAGAGCGTGCCATTGGGCCGGCACAGCAGGAAATCGGATAGATATGCGGGTTAACCCGCCCAAGAAGGCCGCGACGACCAAGGTAAAGCGTGGCCGCCCCATCGCGGACAAAATCGTCAAGCAGATGAACCGCCATGCCCGAGTGAAGATCGTCGATCTCCAAGCCGGCGCCGGGGTTCGAAAAGCACGTGCTCTTCACGACGCCTTACGTGTTGATCGAGTCCGGCGAACGCGCCGGGCTGGCCTACTTTGAGAGGCCGCTGCCCGATGCATCGGAGGCAGACCGGATCGCGGCTTATGCGCAGCACATGAAATTTGGACCAACACGCGACTACTGGAGCGAATTCGTGTTCGAGGCGTACGTCAACCACCGTTTTGACGTGATCTTTCTCAGGGGACTACCGGACGTGCCCGAGAGCCGGCCGCACTCGAGCGTGAACCGCCGATGAGCGAGCTTGCCCTCGAAAGTGCCTCCCGGGGCGCTACGACCCTGTTCTGCCGGTTGACGCCGAGTGGCCGCCTCGACGTCCAGCCGGGATCGCCCGCAGACGAGCCGGCGCTTGCGAGCAAAGCGGCCGGGCAGATCATGGATGCCTTCGCCGAGGGGCGCGGTGAGGGCGTGCTGTACCTGGGCGCGGCAGCGCTTTCGACCGCTCTCCCCCCGTCGCTGTCTTTCTGGCGCGATGTGGGTCGCGCGTTCGTCGCTCGGGTCTGCGGGGCGCTCGACCCGACGGACCCGAAGTCCCTCGTCTTCCCCGACCCGGACCCCGACGAACTCTCGGACCTACTCCAGGCCGCACCGCCGATGCAGGGCGCCGAGCTGTTGACGGCAGAGCTGCTTGCCGACATCTGGCTTGATGCGGGTACGGCGCTCTCGGCCAAGGCCAAGGGGCACACCGACGACGTCCAGGGGTATCTGAAAGCACACAGCTCGGTCTGGCACGTCGTCGGCCGGGTCTGCTTCCATCTGGCCGAGAACAAGCGGGATCCCGAGTATCCGTTCGCCTTCATCGCCACCTACGTCCATAAGGTCTCCAAACAGGCCCAACCCCAGCACCTGCCGCTGGGCCGAGCGCTCAAAGACTATGCGGGGGCGAAGAACCGTCAGAAGCTTCTCGCGTTGCTGGCGCCCCTTTCCCGAGCAGCCGAGCAGAGCGAGTTCGTCCGTGAGTTGGTCGACACCGGCGACATCTATCATCCACTCTCCTGGACGCCCCAAGAAGCCCACCGGTTCCTGTGCGAGACCGCGTTGTACGAACAGGCCGGCCTGATCGTGCGCATGCCCGACTGGTGGAGCGCCAAGAGCAAGCCCCGCCCCAAGGTTTCGGTTACCGTCGGCGGCAAGCCGCCTTCATCCCTGGGGATGGGCGCATTGCTGGACTTCGACGTAGGCCTGACCTTGGACGGCGAGAAGCTCACGCAACGGGAGATCGAGGAGTTGCTGCGCGCAAGCCAGGGTCTCGTGCTCATCAAGGGCAAATGGGTCGAGGTCGACCGCGACAAGCTGACCCAGGTGCTGGACCAGTGGCGTGCTGTACAGAAACAAGCGCAAGCGGGTGGTATCAGCTTCGGCGAGGCCATGCGCATGCTCTCCGGCACTCCCATCGATGGTGATGATGAGGGCATCGAGAATGCGCGGCCCGAGTGGTCGGAGGTCATCGCCGGTAAATGGCTCTCCGCCAGGCTCGATGCGCTGCGTTCGCCGAAGCTGCGCGCGGACATCGAAGCGGGCGTGGGCCTCAATGCCGAGCTGCGCCCCTATCAGAAGCTGGGCGTGCAGTGGCTGGCAACGTTGCGCGGCCTGGAGCTCGGCGGGTGCCTGGCCGACGACATGGGCTTGGGCAAGACGATTCAGGTCCTCGGGATCCTCTCCCTGTGCCGGCGCAACCAGGAAGGGGGAACCGACCTGCTGGTGGTACCGGCATCGCTGGTGGACAACTGGCGCCTCGAGATCGAGCGCTTCGCCCCGGGGTTGAAAGTCTTGATCGCCCACCCCTCGCGCATGCCGTCCGCGGCGCTGAAAAAGCTGCCGAAGAAGCAGGTCCTGGCCCAAGACGCGGTCATCACCACCTACGGCACTGCCACGCGCATGGACTGGATAAAGGAAATGACCTGGCGCAATGTCATCCTCGACGAAGCCCAGGCCATCAAGAATCCCGGCGCCAAGCAGACCAAGGCGGTCAAGGCGCTGCCATCGACGTGGCGCCTGGCGCTGACGGGCACACCGGTGGAAAACCGCCTCGGAGATCTGTGGTCGATCTTCGATTTTCTCAATCCCGGGCTGCTGGGCTCGGCCAAGGATTTCAACCGGCTGTGCAAATCCATGGCAGCGGGGAAACAAGGCGCCTATGCGCCGCTGCGCCGACTCGTTCAGCCCTACATCCTGCGCCGGCTCAAGACCGACAAGAGCGTCATCGCCGATCTTCCCGACAAGACCGAGGTCACCGCGCACTGTCATCTCAGCAAACATCAGGCGGCTCTCTACAAGCAGTCCGTCGAGGAGATGAGGCACGCCATAGAGGAGATCGACGGCATCGAGCGGCGCGCCGTGGTCCTCGCCTTCCTGATGCGTTTCAAGCAGATCTGCAACCACCCGTCGCAGTGGCTGGGGGATGGCGCCTACGAGCCGGCGGACAGCGGCAAGCTCGCCCGGCTGGGTGAGCTGTGCGAGTCTATCGCCGCGCGCCAGGACAAGGTGCTGGTGTTCACCCAGTTTCGTGCACTGACCGAGCCGCTGGCCGGTTTTCTCGCCGGGGTGTTCGGCCGCGCTGGACTTGTGCTGCACGGTGGGACCGCGGTAAATAAGCGCCAAGGGCTCGTCCAGCGCTTCCAGCAGGACGAGGGGGTGCCATTCATGGTGCTCTCGCTCAAGGCCGGCGGAACCGGACTGAATCTGACGGCGGCCTCCCACGTCATCCACTTTGATCGATGGTGGAACCCGGCGGTGGAAAATCAGGCCACGGACCGCGCCTTTCGCATCGGGCAGAAGAAGAACGTCCTGGTGCACAAGTTCGTTTGCCGGGGCACGGTGGAGGAGCGCATCGACGAGCTGATCGCGGGCAAGCAGCAGCTCTCCGACGAGCTGCTCGAAAGCGGCGCC
>JAKDMK010000218.1 GCA_030452365.1 Nitrococcus sp. | reverse complement strand
CACCTCAATGTCAGCGAGCATCTTCACCCAATAGGTCGCATACCAGCCCGGCACCACAAGGCGCACGGGGTAGCCGTTGAGCAAGGGCAGCGGCGCGCCGTTCATCTCATAGGCAATTAGTACGTCCTCACTGCGCGCCATGTCCACGTTCAGGGATTTCATGAAGTCGGGGGTTTGACTCATCGGAGGTCCATCAGCGCCGTTGAACCGAACCTGCAGCGCATCCGACGCGAGCCCGGCCTTATCGAGGACGTCGCGCAGGCGCACCCCTTTCCAATGGGCATTGCCCATGGCGCCGTTGGTCCATTGCCCGCCCGCTACCCGCGGCTCGAAGAAGCTTCGGCTATTACCGGAGCACTGGCAGACGGCCGTGAGCGCGACCGGCTCGAAGTCGCTTGCAAGCTGAGCCGGGGTGAGCTCCAGCGGTTGTTTGACGCGCCCATGAATCCGGATCCTGAAACGGCGACCGTCGATACGGGTGGGCACGTCGGCGAGATGCCAGCGCACGAAGAACGCGTCGTTGGGGGTGATCACCCCTTGGTTGAAAACCGCCATCGGGGTCTCGATCTCCACGGGCCGCGTTGTCAGCACGCGCAGTTCGCGTTTCTGCGGATAGCGCGCCAGCGGCCGCTCGCCATTGGCCACGGGCCGGCGCACCGCCTCTGCCAATGCAGTGCTCAAGCCGGTGCCGCCCAGCAGCGTCAAACCTGCGAGCGCGGCGCTGGTGCGCAAAAAGCCGCGCCGGCTCTCGTCCGTGGGGCCATTGTTCCTGTCCAACGCCATGCCCAACTCCTCCTTTATCAGGCCAGCATTCGCGCTTTTCTCGTTGCCGAGTCGGTTCGCAGGCTGCCTCCTGCAGTATAATCCACAGATCCCGGCGAGGTGCGCAAATTGACCCGATAGACAGGTGTACCGTGATTATTTCAAAACGCGTTCAACTGCCTAACTGGGAACTTGAGACCTTCACATTGCCGTGCGCCGGAGCCTCATGCGGAGCTGGCGAAGCGTGCCAGAGCTTCGGCGTGCGCGCGATAAGCACCCTCGTTCGCCAACACGAGGCGGATGAGTCGAACATGGCGCATGTGTTGCGCTTCGCCGGATAGGGTGCGCAGCGCCACCTCGGCGGCGGTTGCCAGTGGATAGCCGAAGGCGCCGGTGGATATCGCCGGGAAGGCGATGCTGCCAAGCCGATGTTGTTCGGCGAGCCGCAGGGCGTTGCGATAACAGTCGGCCAAAAGCGCCTCGGTCGGCTCGTCCCGGCCGTAGACCGGCCCCAAGCAATGGACGATATGAGCGTTCGGCAGCCGTTGCCCCGAAGTGATTACCGCATCTCCCGGGCGGATCGGTGCCAGCGGGCGGCACTCCTCGGCCAAGCCCGGGCCGGCGGCCGCGTGAATCGCCCCGGCGACGCCGCCGCCGGGAAGCAGCTTGGCATTCGCCGCGTTGACGACGGCATCGATATCAGCCTGTGCGGTTATGTCGCCGACGATGCACTCGATGGTAATGATGCCAATGACCGCTTTCATGGGTTCCTCCGATGCTGGGCCCATCTACACGAGACGATAAACCCGTATGGGGGAGGGTCAAGCATCGCGCCTCGCCATCGTGCATTCGGAGTATCCTCGAAGAGGATCCTGCCTTACTAAATCCTTGCACTACTATTGTCGGTATGCGGTACCGCGGCCGGGGCGGTGCGCTCGGGCAGGACACGCCGTGAATACCGCCATTTTGGCTCCACGGCGGCATCCTTGCCGCAAGACGGTGATCCACGATTTCGAAGGCGATCAGGCCTACACCGAGAAACTGGGCCACAACTTCACGCTGAACGCCGACTTCGATGGCGTGAGCGAGGATGGCTACGACGCGCTGGTGCTGCCGGGCGGGCGCGTGCTATCTCCCTCTCTTATCAATCCCATCGCCAGCGCTTTTTTCGGATCGGCGCTGCGTACTACGACGCGCTTGTTGCGGCTCGTCTCGCCTGCGGCGACGCGCACTTGAGAGCGCGCGACGCTAAAAGCGTGGCCAAGAAAACGCCGCAGATGTTCATTTGCCTTGCCGGCTACCGGGGGGGCCGTTATGCGCAGCCTCACTCGCCCATCCGCCTCGACCTTTAGCTCGTCCCGCGCGGCACGGGGCTGCACGCGTACCATCAGGACGAGGTCCGTCCCTTGCCAGTACCAGTCCGCCATTGGCTTAGGGGCCTGACCCCAGGCTTAAACGTATAGGCGAGCGAGCTGATCGAGCGGCGGCAAAATCAGCATCTTGATGACCTCTATGGCGATTATGGCCGCTAGTGGAGAGAGGTCGATGCCGCCGATCACGGGAACCACTTGGCGAAACGGTCTGAGCACCGGCTCGGTGAGGCTGTACAGCAGCGCGGTGCCCGGCTGATAGGTGTTAGACTGGATCCAAGAGAGCAGTGCTTGAACGATGATGGCCATCAGGTAGAGGTTGAGCAGCATGCTCAGCAGTTCTGCTGGGGTGCGAATGATTAGATAAACCGGGTGAGGCGTAACCCCGTGGACGCCCATAACCAAGGCGATCGCTACCATTTGCAGGATCACCATCAGCACCACGCTGGACAGATCGATCCCGGCGAAACCGGGAATGACCCGACGCAAGGGCTTCAATGCCGGCTGGGTGATCCGGACCAGGAATTGCGAGATGGGATTGTAGAAGTCGGCCCGAACCCATTGCAGCAGAAAGCGCAGCATCACTGCCAGAATGTAGAGGGTAAATAGGGTGTCAAGCAAAAAAGCAAGTGGGTTCGACAAGTAGCTACTTGGCATTTACTGCTCTCCTAGAAGCCGTCCCAACTCACGGGCGCGATCCGTTGCCGTCTGTAAGGCCCTACGGAATAGCTCGTGCAGGTCGCCGTTTTCAAGCACGCGCGTTGCCGCCTGCGTCGTTCCACCAGCAGAGGTCACGCGCTGGCGCAGGCAGGCAGGATCCTCATCGCTCTCCAGAGCCATTCGCGCAGCCCCAAGCGCCGTCTCGAGCGTAAGCAAGCGCGCTGCCTGTTGGGGCAGGCCGAGCTCGATCGCCACCTTCTCAAGGATCTCCATCAGCAGAAAGAAGTACGCCGGACCGCTGCCGGATAGCGCCGTTACGATGTCGAGCAGCGACTCGTCATCCAGCCACTGAGTGATGCCGACGGCGCGCAGCAGCGATTCGGCCAAGTCGCGCTGGCGCTGCGATACGTGCTCATTGGCGTACAACGCGGTGGCGCCGGCGCGTACCAGTGCCGGTGTATTGGGCATGGACCGGACCACCGGCACCTGGCCGCCGAGCCAACGGCTGATGTCTGATTCACGCACACCCGCGGCAATGGAGATTACCAAGCTCTGTTGTTTGCGCAATAGAGGACCTAAAGGTTCAAGCGCGGACTTGATGGTTTGGGGCTTGACCGCAAAGACGACTGCTTTGGCACCCCGGATGGCTTCTTGATTATCGCCCTGGACGATAATCCCGAAGCGGTTGGCCAAGTCCCTGCGTTTTTCGGCATCGGGCTCGGCGACGTGCACGCAGTCTGCTGGGTAGCCGTCGGCCATGAGACCACCGATGAGGCTGTGCGCCATATTGCCGCCACCGATGAACGCGATTCTCTGCGCCGGCATCATGCCTCCTGTTTTAGGGCCTGTTGTATGTTGAGACCACTTCAGGCGCTGCTTCACAGAGTCATCGGAGCTGCTTCAATGCTCCTGGATCGCCCCGGCGAGCGCCGCCTTCAACGAAGATGGCATGTTAACGTCATTTTCTCGCCAGGCCCATTCGCAGGCAGGCTTGCGGCGTTTGCGACTGACTCGTTCATGATCCTTTGCAGCGCCCGCTTGCGCAAGGGATTTGGCCGATTCCGTGAGAATGGGATCATCGCTTAATCTGCCCATGCTCACGGATGATCGCCATGTCAGCAGTCAACGGCACAGCCAGCCGTTGCCAAGCAAGACGTTGATCGGTTATGAGTCCAATCAACACCGTGAAACCGATCGCAGTATGCAATCACAGGCTTTGCTTTATTGGGAGTGCAGCGGACCGATGAGATGCTGCTCGAGGACGAGCTCAGTAAGCGCAGCGCTTGCCGAGCATTACTGATTGGAAGAGGCCCCTGAAGTGGATATCACCGACCTGCTTGCTTTCTCTGTCAAGAACAATGCCTCAGATCTGCATATTTCCGCTGGATTGCCACCGATGATACGCGTGGACGGAGATGTGCGCCGCATCAACCTGCCGCCGATGGAACACAAAGAAGTCCATCGTTTGATCTACGACATCATGAGTGATCGCCAGAGGAAGGATTTCGAGGACAAATTTGAAACGGACTTTTCTTTCCAAATCAAAGGGCTGGCCAGATTCCGGATCAATGCCTTCAACCACAACCGCGGTGCAGGCGCCGTCTTTCGCACCATCCCTTCTAATGTGCTTACGCTGGAGGAGCTCGACGCGCCGGATATCTTCAAGACCATAGCGGAGAATCCGCGCGGGCTGGTCTTGGTCACCGGCCCGACGGGCTCCGGAAAGTCCACCACCCTGGCGGCAATGATCGATTACAAGAACGAGAACTGTCATGAACATATTCTGACTATCGAGGATCCCATCGAGTTGGTGCACGAATCAAAGAAATGCTTGGTCAACCAGCGCGAGGTGCACCGCGATACGCTAGGTTTTAACGAAGCGTTACGCTCGGCGCTGCGCGAGGATCCGGACGTGGTCTTGGTGGGCGAGCTGCGTGATCTCGAGACCATCCGCCTGGCTCTGACCGCGGCCGAGACCGGCCACCTCGTGTTCGGAACGCTGCATACGAGTTCGGCAGCCAAGACCATAGACCGAATCATCGATGTTTTCCCGGCGGCCGAAAAGTCTATGGTGCGTTCCATGCTATCCGAGTCCCTGCGCGCCGTGATCTCGCAAACGCTGTTGAAGAAGCTCGGCGGCGGCCACCACTACGAGGCGTTCCTGGCCTGGGATGACC
>JAKDMK010000217.1 GCA_030452365.1 Nitrococcus sp. | reverse complement strand
CGCACATTGCTATTCAGGGTTAGCCGGCTCGTTTATTATGTAGCCCACATACTCAATTAGTTTTTTACTGCTTAATAAACAAAAAGGTACAAAGCCTACTCCCACTCGATCGTGGCGGGCGGTTTGTCGGATATGTCATAGACAACACGGGATATTCCCTCGATCTCGTTGATAATCCGGCGCGAGACCTCTCCCAGGAGCTCATAGGGCAGATGCGCCCATTGCGCGGTCATAAAATCCGTGGTCTCCACCGCTCGCAGCGCGATTACGTATTCATAGCGCCGCCCGTCTCCGGTGACACCCACGGACTTCACCGGCAGAAAGACCGCAAACGCCTGGCTGATCCGATCGTAGAGCTCGCAACGGCGTAATTCCTCGATAAAGATGGCATCCGCTTGGCGCAACGCGTCCGCCTGTTCCTTGCGCACCTCACCCAGAATCCGCACGCCGAGACCCGGACCAGGAAACGGATGGCGATAGATCATGTCCGCGGGTAGCCCAAGCTCCAGTCCAATGCGCCGCACCTCGTCCTTGAAAAGCGTCTGCAGCGGCTCTAACAAGCGCAGACTCATCTTCTCGGGCAGCCCGCCCACATTGTGGTGCGATTTAATGAGCTGTGCCTTGCCGGTTTTGGCGCCGGCGGATTCGATCACGTCGGGATAAATCGTGCCCTGGGCCAACCATTTAACGTCCAGCTTGGCGGCTTCTTCTTCGAAGACATCGATGAAGGTGCGGCCGATGAGCTTGCGCTTACGCTCGGGATCGACCACCCCCGTAAGGCGCGCGAGGAAGCGATCCTCGGCATTGACGTAAATCACCCGCACGCCCATATGGCGGGCGAACGTCGCCATGACCTGCTTACCCTCGCCGAGCCGCAGCAAGCCATTGTCCACGAAGACACAGGTGAGCTGATCGCCGATCGCCTGCTGCAGCAGCGCGGCCAGCACCGAGGAATCAACGCCGCCCGATAAGCCGAGCAGCACGCGATCCCCACCCACCTGCTCCCGGATACGCTGGATACTGTGCTCGACGATGTTGCCGGCGGTCCACTGCCCCGAGCAGCCACAAATATCACCGATAAAGCGCTGGAGAATTCGCTGCCCTTGCGCCGTGTGGGTAACCTCTGGATGGAACTGCAAGCCATAAAAACGCCGCTCATCATCGCCCATGCCGGCAATGGGCGTGTTCTGGGTGCCGGCGATTACCTTGAAGCCGCGGGGAAGTGTAGTCACCCGATCGCCATGGCTCATCCAGACATCCAGCAACCCATGCCCCTCCGCGTTGGTATGGTCCTCGATACCGCGCAGCAACGGGGAATGACCGCGCGCCCGCACCTGCGCGTAGCCGAACTCCTTTTGCCCGCTGGGTTCGACTCGGCCGCCGAGCTGCAGTGCCATGGCCTGCATGCCGTAACAAATGCCAAGCATCGGCACCCCCAGTCGAAAGACGCTATCGGGGATGCGCGGCGCATTGTCGATATGGACCGACTCCGGGCCGCCGGTGAGGATGATTCCCATGGCGGCAAACGCCTCGATCTCGGTCGCCGGCCAGTCGCAGGGGTGAATTTCGCAGTAGACGTTGGCTTGGCGAATCCGCCGGGCGATGAGCTGCGTGTACTGGGAGCCGAAATCCAGGATGAGGATGCGATGGGCGTGGATGTCCTGGGGCATGGGGTTCCTGATGTGTAAGGGACCCCTCCGGGAGCGCGCGGCGGGGCGCCGCTCCCAAGGTGCCGTGGATATTTTTGTGCGAGCGACGCCCTCGCCGCGAATGCGTGCGTTCAGTCGACCCGGTAATTCGGGGCTTCTTTGACGATACTCACGTCATGGACGTGGCTCTCGCGCACGCTCGCCTGGGTGATCCGGGTGAACCGGGTCCGAGTCCGAAACGCCTCGATATTGGCGCAACCGCAGTAGCCCATACTGGCGCGCAAGCCCCCCATGAGCTGCTGAACGATGGCCTCCAGATTGCCCTTGTAAGGCACTCGGCCCTCAATGCCCTCCGGCACCAGCTTTTCAACCTCGTCGATGCCTTCCTGAAAATAACGGTCCGAGGAGCCGGAGACCTGTGCCATGGCGCCGATGGAGCCCATGCCGCGATAGGATTTATAAGAGCGTCCCTGGTAGAGCTCCACCTCTCCTGGCGCCTCTTCCGTACCGGCGAACATCCCTCCCATCATGACCGCATGCGCACCGGCGGCGATGGCCTTGGCGACATCACCGGAGAAACGGATGCCGCCGTCGGCGATGATCGGCAACTCGGATCCCTTCAGCTCCGCGGCCACGTTGACGATCGCCGAGATCTGCGGCACGCCGACCCCTGAGACAACTCGGGTGGTGCAGATCGATCCGGGCCCAATGCCTACCTTGACCGCATCCGCGCCCGCCTCGTCGAGTGCCCGTGCCGCTTCCGCCGTAGCGATGTTGCCGGCGATGACTTGGACTTCGGGGTAGTGCGTCTTGATCCACTTGACCCGATCGATCACGCCGCGACTGTGACCGTGGGCAGTATCCACCGCGATGACATCGACCCCGGCCTCCACTAGTGCGCCGACCCGCTCTTGGGTTCCCTGCCCCGTGCCTACGGCGGCGCCGACCCGCAACCTGCCGTGCTCGTCCTTACACGCGCTCGGGTAGTCCTGCGCTTTCTGGATATCCTTCACGGTGATCATCCCGCGCAGCTGAAAGTGCTCGTTGACCACGAGCAGCTTCTCGATGCGATATTGATGCAGGAGCTGCTGGATCTCGTCACGCTCCGCCCCTTCCCGTACCGTGACCAGGCGCTCTTGCGGCGTCATCGCCACGGTCACCGGCGCATCGTGCCGGGTTTCAAAACGCAGATCGCGGCTGGTCACGATACCGACCAGACTCTCGCCCTCCACGACCGGCACGCCCGAGATGCTGTGCACGCCCATGAGATCCAGCGCCTCCCGGATGCTGGTCTGCGGTCCTACGGTGATCGGCTCCTTGATCACCCCGCTTTCAAATTTCTTGACCCGCCGCACCTCCATGGCCTGCTGCTCGATGGCCATGTTCTTATGAATGATCCCAATACCGCCTTGCGCGGCTAGGGCAATGGCAAGGCGCGCCTCGGTCACGGTATCCATGGCCGCCGAGGCCAATGGGATATTGAGCTCGATCCCGCGCGTGAGGTAGCTGCGCAGCTCCACGTCCCGAGGCAAAACCTCCGAGTAGTCTGGAATCAATAGGATGTCATCAAAGGTGAGTGCTTCCTGTGCAAATCGCATGCGGTCGGTACCTTGCAAAGCGTGGCCGGACGTCGGTTTGAGCGTAATAGCCCATTATAGTCGCACTGGTCCAGAAATTGCGTCAATCGCGCAGCGCCGGCCTGCCCAAGCGCCGCAAGCTGTTATGATTCGTGGCATGAGTGAGCCTCATGCGCTAGGCCTCGATACGCGCCGGGACGTCTACACAGTATCGCGCCTGAACCAGGAAGTGCGGCTGTTGCTGGACAACGCCCTGCCACTGCTCTGGGTCGAGGGGGAAATCTCCAACCTGAGCCAGCCCCGCTCGGGACACCTGTATTTCACGCTCAAGGACGAGGCGGCCCAGGTGCGCTGTGCCATGTTCCGCAACCGTAGCCTTCATCTGCGCTTCCAGCCCAAGGAAAGCCTGCATGTGCTGGTACGCGCCAGGGTCAGTCTATACGCCCCACGCGGGGATTTTCAGCTCATCGTCGAGCACATGGAGGATGCCGGGGACGGCGCGCTACGTCGGGCGTTCGAGGTTCTGAAGACCCGCTTAGCCAATGAGGGGTTGTTCGCCGCGGAGCACAAGAAACCGTTGCCATCGCTGCCGCGGCGCCTAGGTGTCATCACCTCGCCTTCCGCTGCCGCGCTGCGCGATGTCCTGACCGTCATACAGCGGCGCTTCCCCGCAATCCGCGTGCTGATCTATCCGGTGGCGGTGCAAGGCGTGAAGGCACCCCAGGAGATCGCGGCTATGATCCAACTGGCTTCGCGCCGCCGCGAGGTAGATGCGTTATTACTGACCCGAGGCGGGGGTTCGCTGGAGGACTTATGGGCTTTCAATGAAGAGGCTGTTGCCCGGGCCATTTATGAGTGCACCATACCCATCGTGAACGCGGTCGGCCACGAGACGGATACGACGATCGCCGATTTCGTAGCCGATCAGCGCGCGCCGACGCCCTCCGCCGCGGCCGAGCTGCTCAGCCCCGATGGCGCGGGCTGGCTCGCTCGCATCGACCAACTGGGCGAGCGGCTGCAGCGTTATCTGCGCCGCGAGGTTGACCGCCAGATCGATGCGCACGACCGGCTCGCGCGCCGGCTTGCCAATCAACACCCCGGACGCCGCCTGCAGGAGCGTGCCCAGCGGCTCGATGAGCTAGAGCAGCGGATAACGCGCGCCGAGCGCGAGCGTCTACGCGAGCTGGCGTTACGCAATAGGCACTTGGCCGATCGCCTTCAGCGCCAGGATCCGCGCGAGCGCATCCGCGCGCGGCTCGATCAGGTCTTGGAGCTGCGACGCCGGCTGCAAGCTGCGTTTAGTCAAAGCCTGCACAACCGCCGTCAGTTGCTCTCGGGAACGCTACGAGCACTGGAGGCCATCAGCCCGCTGAAGACGCTCGAGCGAGGTTATGCCATCGTGCGGCGGGAGCAGGATGATCGCATCGTCCGCCGGCACAGCGAGGTAGCCCCAGGGGAGCGCATCAGCGCCCGTCTCTATAACGGCGAGCTAATCTGCCGTGTCGAGGCGCTGCGCGAGGGCGGCGATGCGCCCACGTTATGCACTCCGCAAAGCGAGAACGAAGAATGATCGCAATCGCAACCGGATGAGAGCGTCATAGAGCAGGCTGCCACGGGGTCCGTACTGATCCGCCGAGCCGCGGATCCTGAGGTCTGGAATGCACTTCGAAGCACCCAGCGTCTTCTCCCACTCGCTCTATCGAAAGGTCAACGAAGCCTATCGCCGTGACGAGGCGGAGCACGTGAGCCTG
>JAKDMK010000004.1 GCA_030452365.1 Nitrococcus sp. | reverse complement strand
GCCATTTAGAGGCACCTCATGCCATTTAGAGGCACCTAGAGCGCCCGATGTCCAGCATCGCCAAGGAGATTCTGCCGGTCAATCTCGAAGACGAGATGCGCCGATCCTACCTCGATTACGCCATGAGCGTGATCGTGGGACGAGCCCTGCCCGATGTCCGGGATGGGCTGAAGCCGGTGCACCGCCGCGTGCTCCATGCGATGCGCGAGCTGGGCAACGACTGGAACAGACCTTACAAAAAGTCGGCGCGTGTCGTTGGTGATGTGATCGGTAAGTACCACCCGCACGGCGATGCGGCGGTCTACGACACCATGGTGCGCATGGCGCAGGTCTTCGCCATGCGTTATCCGCTTATCGACGGTCAGGGCAACTTTGGCTCGGTCGACGGCGATGCCGCGGCGGCCATGCGCTATACCGAAGTGCGCATGGCGCGGATTGCCCATGAGCTCCTAGCCGATCTCGACAAGGAGACGGTCGATTTCGTCGATAACTACGATGGCTCCGAACGGGAGCCCACCGTGATGCCGACTCGCGTGCCGAATTTCTTGATTAATGGCGGCTCCGGTATCGCCGTGGGTATGGCAACCAACGTCCCGCCCCATAATCTCGGTGAGGTAATCGATGCCTGCGTGGCGTTGATCGACGATGACAGCCTCACGGTCGATGAGCTGATGGCCTATGTGCCTGGGCCGGATCTGCCCACCGCGGCCATCATCAACGGCGTTTCTGGAATCCGTGAGGCCTATCGAACCGGGCGCGGGCGGATGGTGATACGGGCGCGCTGTGAATTCGAGGAGAACGCGCGCAGCGGTAAAGTCAGCATCATCGTCACCGAGCTGCCCTACCAGGTGAACAAAGCGCGGCTGCTTGAGAAGATTGCCGATCTAGTCAAGGAAAAACGCATGGAGGGCATCACCGAGCTGCGTGATGAATCGGACAAGGACGGCATTCGCGTCGTTATCGAGCTGCGCCGCGGCGAGGTGCCCGAGGTAGTGCTGAACAATCTCTATCAGCACACGCAGCTGGAATCGGTGGTCGGCATCAATATGGTGGCCCTCTCCAAGGGTCAGCCCAAGCTGCATAGCCTGCGGGATGTGTTGGACGCTTTCCTGCGCCACCGCCGCGAGGTGGTTACCCGACGGACCATCTACGAGCTGCGCAAGGCGCGCGAGCGCGCTCACGTATTGGAGGGGTTGGCAATCGCGCTCGCCAATATCGATGAGGTGATCGCACTGATCAAGGCTTCGCCCGCGCCGGCGCAGGCCAAGGCCGGATTGATCGCATGCTTCTGGCCGGCGAGTTCCGGCATCATCGAAATGCTCCAGCGCGCCGGTGCCGAAGTCTCCAAACCCGAGGAGCTGGATTCTTCGCAGGGCTTGGTCGGCGCGGCCTACCGTCTCAGCGAAGCCCAGGCGCAGGCCATTCTCGACCTGCGACTGCATCGCCTGACCGGTCTGGAGCAGACCAAGATTATTGACGAGTACCGCGAATTGCTGGAGGCGATCGGTGAATTGCTGCGGATTTTGGGCAGTGGGGATCGGTTGATGGAGGTCATTCACGAGGAGCTGCTTACGATCAAGAAGCACTATGCCGATCCGCGCCGAACCGAGATCACCGCCAACCGGGTCGATCTCACGCTGGAGGATCTGATCCAGCCGGAGGACGTGGTCGTGACCCTCTCCCATGGGGGGTATGCCAAATCGCAGCCGCTCGACAGTTATCAGGCTCAGCATCGCGGCGGCAAGGGTAAGGCCGCGACGAAGATGAAGGACGAGGACTTCATCGATCAGCTCTTCGTCGCCAACACGCATGACACGCTGTTGTGCTTCTCCAGCCGCGGCAAGTGTTACTGGCTCCGGGTCTACGAGCTACCGCACGGCAGCCGCGGTTCCCGTGGCAAGCCCATTGTCAACTTGTTGCCGTTGGACCCGGCAGAGCGGATCAGCGCAGTAGTACCTATCAAGGAGTTCGATGACCACCATTTCGTCTTCATGGCCACTCGTAAGGGTACAGTCAAGAAGACCCCGCTATCGGATTTTTCGCGCCCGCGCTCATCAGGAATCATTGCCGTCAACCTCCAGGAAGACGATTGGTTGGTCAATGTCGGCATCACCGGCGGCGAGCGTGAGATCATGCTGTTGACGGATGCCGGCAAGGCTATCCGCTTCACGGAGGATGACGTAAGGCCAATGGGGCGGACGGCGAGCGGTGTGCGTGGGGTCCAGCTCGGCACGGGGCAATCGGTGATCCAGCTGCTTATCTTGGGCGAGGGCGATATCCTTACTGCAACCGAGAAGGGCTATGGCAAGCGCACGCCGGTGCCGGAGTACCCGCGGCGCAGCCGTGGTGGCATTGGAGTGATCTCCATACAGACCTCGGAGCGCAATGGCAAAGTCGTTGGCGCGGCTCAAGTCGCCGAGGAGGATGAGATTATGTTGATCACCAATGCCGGCACTTTGGTGCGTATCCCAGTAGCGGAAATCTCCCTGGTCAGCCGCAACACCCAGGGGGTGAAGCTGATCGCGCTGGCCGATGAGGAGCGGCTCGCCGGCGTGGCTCGGATCGAGCTGCTCAACGGCACCGGCGGGGATGATGGCGAGTGAGAGGTGAGTTGTGAGGCGTGAGGCGAATCCTCGCTCGGGCACCGCGCCTGCGCCGTGTTTGGGTGATTTAAGGAGTCTCTTGGACGAGACTTAGGAGCGAGCAGAGATGGCGCGAGCCTATAACTTCAGCGCCGGTCCGGCCGTATTGCCGGAGGCGGTACTACGCAAGGCCCAGGAGTCCCTGCCGGAGTGGCAGGATAGCGGCCTATCCGTAATGGAGATGAGCCATCGAGGCAAAGAGTTCATCGCCATTGCTCACCAGGCCGAACAGGATCTGCGCGAGCTGCTTGGGGTGCCGATAAGCCATCGTATCCTGTTTCTGCAAGGGGGAGCTACTGGGCAGTTTGCCGCGATTCCCATGAATCTGCTGCGCGGTCGCTCGCGCGCCGATTACGTCAATACCGGCAATTGGTCAAAGAAGGCGATAGCCGAGGCCAAGAGGTACTGTACAGTCAATGTCGTGGCTACGGGTGGCAATGACGACCCCATGAGCATTCCACCGCAGCCTGCCTGGCGCCTCGATCCGGATGCGGCCTATCTGCACTATACACCCAACGAGACGATCAGCGGCGTGGAGTTTCACTGGGTTCCGCAGGTCGGCGAAGTGCCGCTGGTGGCGGACATGTCCTCTACGCTGTTATCGAGACCAATCGATGTTGGCCGGTTTGGCCTGATATACGCCGGTGCGCAGAAGAACATCGGCCCCGCCGGGCTGACAGTGGTGATCGTGCGTGAAGACCTTATCGGTAAGGCCTCGGCGGTTACCCCCGCGGTGTTGGACTATGGACGCCAGAGCGAGGCCGAATCCATGCTGAACACTCCGCCCACCTTTGCCTGGTATATCGCCGGCCTGGTATTTCAATGGCTCAAGGACCAAGGAGGATTGGAGGCGATAGCGCGGGCGAACAAACGCAAAGCGGATAAGCTCTACGCGGCTATTGACAGCAGTGAGTTTTATCGCAATCCCGTGCATCCGACCTGTCGCTCCTGGATGAACGTGCCCTTCGTGCTGGCAGAGCAAACGCTTGATGAGCGCTTTCTGGCCGATGCCAAGGCGGCGGGATTGCTGGCGTTGAAGGGGCATCGCAGTGTCGGCGGGATGCGCGCCAGCCTCTATAATGCCATGCCCGAGGCGGGCGTGGATGCCTTGATCGCGTTTATGCGCGACTTCGAGCAGCGCTGGGGCTGACCCCGGTTGCCGCGCCACCGAACATCGAGATGACCAAGCCGCTTGCGGATGAAAGGCGCTGACGCATGTACAAGATTCTAACCTTAAACAATATTTCGGTTAAGGGCCTGGATCGCCTGCCGCGCGATCGCTATGAGGTCTCCTCGGAAATTCAGCGCCCCGATGCCATTTTGCTGCGCTCGGCGAGCATGCATGGAATGGAGATTGCCTCGACCCTCAAGGCGATCGGCCGTGCAGGTGCCGGAGTGAACAACATTCCGGTGCAGGAGATGAGCGAGCGCGGCGTCGCGGTATTCAATGCGCCGGGTGCGAATGCCAACGCCGTCAAGGAGCTGGTGGTCGCGGCCATGTTCTTGGCGGCGCGTAACATTTGTCAGGCCTGGGAATTTGCCCGCAGCCTCACGGGCAATGATCGGGAGCTCAATGAGCTGACGGAGGCCGGCAAGAAGCGCTTCGTAGGATTTGAGCTGCCCAGCCGCACCTTGGGCGTCATTGGCCTTGGCTCCATCGGTGTGCTGGTGGCAAATACCGCTCGGGCCATGGGCATGAAGGTTATCGGCTATGATCCGGAAATTACCGTGCGTAGTGCCTGGCGGCTGGCCTCGGATGTGCAACCGGCCTACAGCGTCGATGAGCTGGTGTCCGAAGCGGATATGATCAGCTTCCATGTACCCGAGAATGATGCCACGCGCGGTATGGTCAATGCCGAGCGCCTGGGGCTGATGCGTACTGGTGTAGTGCTGCTGAATTTCGCCCGCTCCGGAATTGTCGATGAAGCCGTGGTGGTGGAGGCGCTCAATACGGGCAAAGTGCATGCTTATATTTGTGATTTCCCGACCGCGGTCCTCAAAAATCACCCGCGTTGCATCACCTTGCCGCACATAGGTGCCTCCACGCACGAGGCTCAGGATAATTGTGCCGTTATGGTAGCCGATGCAGTGCGCGAATATTTAGAGGCAGGCAATGTGCGCAACTCGGCCAACTTTCCAGAGATTGCCCTGCCGCGCACCGGTCAAGGTGACCGCCTGACGGTGGTCAATGCCAATGTGCCGAACATGCTCGGCCAGATTTCAACCGCCGTGGCGGAAGCCAGTCTGAACATTGACGATATGTACAACAAGGCCAGAGGTAACCTCGCCTACACTGTGGCCGATGTCGAGGGAAAGATCACAGCCATGGTGGTCGACCGGATCCGCACCATCGAAGGGGTTCTTGCCGTGCGTGTCATCGAGTAAGCGCAGAGCGTGGGTGCGTGAGCTGACGCGGATGCCATGAGCGAAACCGCTAAACTTAAGAGTGTACGGGCGCGCATCGACTCGATCGATAATGAGATCCTGCGCCTGATTAATGAACGGGCGTTTGCGGCCCAAGAGGTGGCTCGCATTAAGCGCGAATCCGGTGAAGATGGCGATCTCTATCGCCCCGCGCGGGAGGTGGCGATACTCAACCGCATCTGCACGGCCAACCCAGGGCCACTGCCAAGAGACGACGTGATCCGTCTGTTTCGGGAGCTCATGTCGGCATGCTTGGCACTGCAGCAGCCGTTGCGGGTCGCCTTCCTGGGGCCGCAGGGAACCTTCACCCAAGAGGCTGCACTCAAGCACTTCGGCCACGGTATGCATTCGCTCGCGCAAGAGAGCATAGATGCCGTATTTCGCGAAGTCGAGTCCGGGAATGCGGACTACGGAGTAGTGCCGGTCGAGAATTCCACCGAGGGGGTGGTGACACACACCTTGGATCGTTTCATGTCCTCGCCTTTGCAAATTGTGGGTGAGCTGGAACTGCCGATTCGACATTGCTTGGCTTCCAAGGAGACCGATCAGGCTGCCATCCGCCAAGTGTTCTCGCACCCGCAGGGACTGGCCCAATGTCGGCTATGGCTCGACCACAATTTGCCGGGGGCACAGCGCCTCCCGTTGAACAGCACGGCAGAGGCGGCGCGCCTAGCCGCCGAGACGCGGCATGCGGCGGCCGTAGCCGGGGTTGCTGCGGCGCAGCACTACGCGCTGACGGTGCTGTATTCAAACATACAGGACGGTGCGGCCAACACGACGCGGTTCCTCGTTCTAGGTAACCACTCCCCGCCATCGACCGGCGAGGACAAGACTTCCGTAGTGGTCTCCCGGGTTGACAAGCCCGGCGGCCTTGCAACGCTCCTGGCACCGCTAGCGCGCTACGGGCTCAACATGAGTCGAATTGAATCGCGTCCATCGCGGCAAGGCATGTGGGAGTATGTATTCTTCATTGACATCCTCGGCCATGCCGAGGATCCGATCCTGCGTCGCGCTCTGGATGAGATGCAGCAGCTGGCGAGCCTGCTTAAGATTCTCGGCTCCTATCCTCGGGCGGCGCACTGAATCCTGCGGTGAAGTGATGGCCGGCGCGAGGTAGCGTTCATGTCAGCTTCCGAGGGCACGTTCGATTTCTGCGACCTGGCTGTCCTAGGTGTGCAGGGATTGCAGCCATACCAACCCGGCAAGCCCATCAGCGAGTTGGCTCGGGAGTATGGGCTTGGCGAGTCCCGAATCATAAAGCTCGCCTCCAACGAGAATTCGCTTGGGCCAAGCTCGAAGGCCATCGAAGCCATTCGCAAGAGGGCGCTGGAGGTCCACCGCTACCCGGATGGCAATGCCTACGTGCTGCGCAGCGCGCTCGCCGAGCATCATAAGATTGCCCCTGAACGTATTGTGCTCGGCAATGGCTCCAATGATCTGTTGGACATGGTCGCCCGTACCTTCCTGGGCCCCGCACGCCAGGCCGTGTTCGCGCAATACGCCTTTGCGATATATGCAATCGCTACCCGCAGTGCGGGTGGTGAGGAGATCGTGGTGCCCGCCAATGCGCCCGGCCATCGGCAACCCTATGGTCACGACTTGAGGGCAATGCTCGCTCGGGTTACCCAGAAAACGCGGGTTGTATTTTTGGCGAATCCCAACAACCCAACCGGCACCTGGCTGTCGGAGGGGGAGCTGGAGACGTTACTGGAGAAGATTTCAGACGATGTTATCGTTGTCGTAGACGAAGCCTATGTGGAGTACGCCGAAGGCCTGGTCGGTTACCGCGCCGCGAGCGGCTGGCTGGAGCGGTTCCCCAATCTCGTCGTAACCCGTACGTTTTCCAAAGCTTACGGACTTGCGGGTTTGCGGGTCGGCTATGCGCTTTGCGGCGCCGACATCGCCGAGCTCCTCAATCGAGTGCGTCATCCCTTCAACGTAAATAGCATCGCGCAGGCGGCGGCTGCGGCGGCTCTTGCCGACTCGGGGCATGTGGCGCGCGCGGTGGAGCTCAACAATAGGGAGCGCGAGCGCCTGAGCGGGGATCTGCACGGGCTCGGGTTGCGGGTGTTGCCCTCGGCCGGCAACTTTCTCTGCGTCGAAGTCGGCAGCCAGGCAGCCGCTGTCAACGAGTCCTTGCTGCGGGAGGGCATTATTGTTCGCCCGCTTGTGAGTTATGCACTGCCGCGGTTTCTGCGAGTGAGCCTTGGTACGACCGAGGAAAACGACCGCTTCACGGCAGTGCTACGAGAGATCCACGCGCGTGGTTTGCTAGAGGAGACCACATGATCCACATCCCTCGTCTGTGCGTGATCGGCGTCGGACTCATCGGCGGCTCGCTGGCACTGGCGCTGCGCCGTGCCGGGATCGTGGACGAGATCGTGGGCTGCGGGCGCAGTGAGGCCAATCTGCGGCGGGCGTTGGAGCTGGGTGTCGTGGATCGCTATCAAACCGATGCGGCCACAGCCGTAGCCGGCGCGGATGTGGTCGTCCTCGGTGTGCCCTTGGGCAATGTGCGTGCGGTGTTGATGACGATTCGTGATGCGCTGGATCCCGGGACTATCGTCACCGATGTGGGGAGTGCGAAATGGTGCGTGATCGAAGACGTCGAGGCGGTATTCGATCGCATGCCAGCGGGGTTCGTGCCCGGCCATCCAGTGGCGGGAACGGAGAAGAGTGGCGTCGAGGCGGCCTCTGCCGATCTCTTTCAGAACCGGCGCACGATTCTGACGCCGCTGGCGCAGACCGACCCCCAGGCAGTTCGCACCGTGACGGCATTGTGGGAGTTTGCCGGTGCTGAAGTCATCGCCATGAGCGCCGAACATCACGATCGCATGCTGGCTGCCACCTCGCACCTGCCACACTTGCTCGCCTTCGGATTGGTGGATACCCTGGCACGTTGGGATGGCGACGAGGATCTATTCCAGTACGCCGCCGGCGGCTTTCGCGATTTCACTCGCATTGCCTCAAGCGATCCCATCATGTGGCGGGATATTTGCTTAGGCAACCGTAAGGCGCTATTGGACGCGTTGCAACATTACCGCGAAGAGCTCGGCGTGTTGACCGAGTTGGTGCGCCAACTGGATGCACAAGGGCTGGAGCGAGTCTTCCGCAACGCCAAGGACGTGCGGGATCGGTATCGATCCTCGCTCGAGCGTTGACAGGCAGACCGAGCTCGCCGCCATGAACGCCGGTCGCTGTTGTCACATTCTGCTCTTGGCCCTATGAATGTACTCGAAATGCTAGGTTCATTCATGAAGTCTTGGGAATTAAAGTAACATCGGCGCCATAAAAAAGGCATTCTTGCACGGCTGATTGCGAGTTGATTCAGCGTCGCCCTATGACCTTTGTATGAGGGGGCATCTGCGCCGCGTTGCGCCTCAAATTGCAAAGGGGAGTGTCTTGTCTCGATCCCGCGAAGGTCACGTTCAATTT
This sequence comes from Nitrococcus sp., assembly GCA_030452365.1. Classification (GTDB taxonomy): domain Bacteria; phylum Pseudomonadota; class Gammaproteobacteria; order Nitrococcales; family Nitrococcaceae; genus Nitrococcus. The sequence goes on along the minus strand of JAKDMK010000004.1, from coordinate 11,186 downwards.
CGCATCCAGCCCGGTGGGCACCTGACGGGCGATTTGCGCGTGCCGGGCGATAAATCGATCTCGCACCGCGCTGTGATGTTGGCGGCCTTGGCCGAGGGTACGACCGAGGTCCAAGGTTTCCTCGAAGGCGAGGATGCCCTGGCAACGCTTGCGGCGCTGCGGGCTATGGGTGTACCAATCCGCGGACCGGAGCGCGGTCGGCTCGTCATTGAGGGCCGCGGTTTGCATGGCTTGCGACCTCCGCTAGGGCCGCTCTACCTCGGCAATTCCGGCACCTCTATGCGCCTGCTCTGCGGGTTGCTGGCCGGTCAGCGCTTCGATTCTACTCTCACGGGGGATGCCTCGCTCAGCCGCCGGCCCATGCAGCGCGTGACGGCGCCATTGAGCCGAATGGGGGCGCAGCTAGAGACCGGCGAGGCCGGCACCGCGCCGTTGCACATAAAAGGCGGTCAGCCATTGCATGGCATTCACTATGAAATGCCAATAGCGAGTGCTCAAGTAAAGTCTTGTCTGTTGTTGGCCGGGCTTTACGCGCGGGGTGAGACCTGCGTTATCGAGCCGGCGCCGACGCGCGATCACACCGAGCGCATGCTGATGGCATTTGGTTATGAGCTGCGTTGCCAGGATGGCTGTGTTTGCCTGAGCGGACAAAGGCGCTTGCATGGCGTTTCGCTGCTCACGGTTCCGGCGGACATCTCCTCCGCCACTTTTTTTCTGGTCGGAGCGAGCATTGCTCCTGGATCCGATCTGCGCCTGACTGAGGTCGGACTCAATCCGACGCGAACCGGTGCGATCGTTATTCTGCGGCGTATGGGAGCCGATATCGATGTGCTCAATGAGCGCACGGTTGCGGGCGAGCCGGTGGCAGATCTGCGTGTGCGCCATGCTGCGTTGCATGGTACGCACATAACACCCGATCTGGTCCCGGCGGCGATTGACGAATTTCCCGCGCTTTTTGTGGCGGCCGCCTGTGCCGAGGGCGAAACGCTGCTGCAGGGCGCCGAGGAATTGAGGGTCAAGGAGACTGATCGAATTACAGCGATGGCGGCCGGGCTGCAGGCATTGGGCATCATTGTCGAGCCGCGCTCGGATGGCATTCGCATCGTTGGCGGCGCGCCCAAGGGTGGCCGTGTACGCGCCCTAGGCGATCACCGCGTTGCGATGGCTTTTGCGATGGCCGCGCTACGGGCGGACGCCGAGATCGTCATTGACGACAGCCGCAATGTCGCCACGTCGTTTCCGGGCTTCGTCGAGCTTGCCGCGGGTGCCGGGCTCGGGATCCGCTCTGAGGTGATGGATGAGCAACCCTGAGGTGCCGGTGCTGACCTTGGATGGCCCCAGTGGGGCCGGTAAGGGGACGGTCGCCGGTCTTCTCAGCAAGCGCTTAAATTGGCATCTCCTGGACAGTGGCGCGATCTACCGAGTGCTGGCCGTGATCGCCGAGCGCGCGGCTGTCGCTATGGGCGATGTCGAGAGCCTGATCGATATCACCCACTCCATGACCGTGACCCTCCAGGTGGACGAGCACGGCAAGTCGCAGGTACTGCTCGATGGCGCTGACGTAACAGCGTCAATACGCAGTGAAGCCTGTGGTGAGCGAGCCTCGGAGGTGGCGGCATTGCCGGCGGTACGACAGGCATTACTGCAATGTCAGCGCGAATTTCACAGGCCGCCCGGGTTGGTCGCGGATGGCCGCGATATGGGCACGGTTGTTTTCCCCGATGCCATTGTGAAGATCTACCTTACGGCCAGTGCGGAAGAACGTGCCTATAGACGCTATAAGCAGTTGATGGAGCAAGGCATTAGTGGTAACCTCATAGCACTTTTGGAAGACATCAATGCGCGTGACGAGCGTGACCGTACGCGCGCCGTCTCGCCGCTGATTCCCGCCTCCGACGCGATCATAGTGGATACCACGGGGAAACCAGTGGAGGCGGTAGTGGATCTGGTATTGAGCCAGGTGCGGCGCCACGTCATATTTGCAGATTGACTGGCGCGGCAGTTCTGGAGACTCAAGCGAGGCGGAACGGGTCGGCTCAACCAAACGAGTAGTTTGGTGAGTGGGTGCATTCTTTAAATTTCAACGGCAACAGTCTGACTGATTACGGTCTAGGATCAACTCATCCATGAGCGAGAGCTTTGCAGAACTTTTCGAGGAGAGCCTGTCACAAGCGGACTTGCGGCCTGGCGCAATTGTGATGGGTCATGTGGTGGCGATCGAGGGCGAGGATGTGATCGTCAATGCGGGCTTGAAGTCCGAAGCGATCATACCCCTTGAGGAATTCGTCGGCGACGATGGCCAAATCGAGGTTAGCGTCGGCGACGATATCGAGGTCGCGCTCGATGCGGTCGAGGACGGATTCGGTGAAACCAAGCTCTCGCGCGAGAAGGCCAGACGCGCGCGCGCCTGGACGCATCTCGAGAAGGCTTATGACGCGAGCCAGAGCGTGACCGGGCAAATCAGTGGCAAGGTCAAGGGCGGCTTTACCGTAGATTTAGGCCATGTCCGCGCCTTTCTGCCGGGATCGCTGGTGGATATACGGCCGGTGCGTGACACCACTTACCTTGAAGGCAAAGATCTCGAGTTCAAGGTCATCAAGCTCGATCAGCGGCGCAACAACGTTGTGGTATCCCGCCGCGCTGTCGTGGAGGAAGAGTACAGCGCCGAGCGCGAGGCTCTGCTGGAGAAGCTCCAGGAAGGGCAGGTTTTCAAGGGCATTGTCAAGAATCTGACCGACTATGGCGCGTTCGTCGACTTGGGCGGCATCGATGGCTTGTTGCATATCACAGATATGGCCTGGAGGCGAGTCAAGCATCCCTCAGAGGTCGTCAACGTCGGTGACGAAGTCGATGTCAAAGTCCTTAAGTTCGACCGTGAGCGCAACCGCGTCTCTCTCGGGCTGAAGCAGCTGGGAGAAGATCCGTGGGAGAATATTGCTCGGCGGTATCCTGAAGGTAGCCGTGTCTCTGGCCGGGTGACCAACATTACGGATTATGGTGCCTTCGTCGAGATCGAAGTGGGCGTCGAAGGTCTGGTGCATGTCTCCGAGATGGACTGGACCAACAAGAACGTCAATCCTGCTAAGGTCGTCACGATGGGTGACGAAGTGGAGGTGATGGTTCTCGATATCGACGAGGATCGACGTCGGGTTTCGCTAGGTATGAAGCAGTGCCAGGCCAACCCATGGGATGAGTTTGCCGCCAAACATAACAAGAGTGACCGCGTCCGGGGCCAGATCAAATCGATCACGGATTTCGGAATTTTTGTGGGCCTTGAAGGTGGTATCGACGGATTGGTCCATCTCTCGGACCTTTCTTGGAACCTCTCGGGTGAGGAAGCCGTTCGGCAATACAAGAAGGCGGAGGAGGTGGAGACCGTTGTGCTATCGGTGGATCCGGAGCGCGAGCGGATCTCATTGGGTATCAAACAGCTCGAACAGGATCCACTCTCCTCTTGGGTGGCCGAACACCCCAAGGGCTGTTTAGTCAAGGGGCACGTTAAAGAGGTAGACGTCAAAGGAGCCATCATTGAGCTTGACGGCGAGGTTCTGGGCTACCTGCGTGCCGCCGATATAGCTCGCGAACGGGTCGATGACGCGCGCACGGTGCTTGCTGAAGGTAATCCGGTAGAAGCCAAGTTCATGGCCGTCGACCGACGTAACCGCATGATCAACCTATCTATCAAAGCGAAGGATCAGCAAGTGGAACGTGAGTCAGTCGACGACTATGCGCGTCCCTCCAGCGCGGGTACCACCACGCTGGGTGATCTGCTCAAAGAACAAATGGATAACCGCACGCAAGAGGCAGAAGACGAGTGAACGCCCTCGAGCTTGGCTGACAAGCCGAGCGCATTGCGGCCGGCCGGATGGGGAAGTTCACAACCTTGTTGGAAGCGCCGAGTGGACGCCAAGCCGCGCATTTGTAGGGCGGCCGATGCGGTGCACACATCGATTTGGCTGGTAGACACAATGAATAAGTCTGAGTTGATCGAGCGCATTGCAGCCAAGCACCAGGAGTTGACCTATAAGGATGTGGAGCTTGCCGTGAAAGCGTTAGTCGAGCACATGAGCGACGCTCTTTCCTGCGGCGAGCGGATTGAAATCCGGGGGTTCGGCAGTTTCTCGCTACATCATCGTGCACCCCGCACCGGGAGAAATCCCAAGACCGGTGACCCCGTGGCTTTGCTAGGAAAGCATGTGCCGCATTTCAAGCCGGGAAAGCAAATGCGGGAACGGGTCAATTCCAGCCGCGATTACCCGATTGGTTAGAGGGTGGTGGTAGAAGCAGAAGCGCGTGCAGATCGCACACGGCGTGTCGCAGATAGACAGCGGCTCAGGTATGCATGCCGGCGTTCGTTACGATCGAGGACAGAAAGCAGCTACACTGCAATAACCGGCTTCGTGCCGATCGAGTGATTACCTCCTGGGCAGCAGTTGCCTTGGAAGCGAGATCATTTACGCTAAGCGCGGGCTGCAGCATTTCAGGTGGCGAGCAGCTCGGCCATCTCGGGCTCTGGAGTGGTTGGAAAACATGCGACGACTCGTCGATCTGTGTGTGATCATCATCATCGTGATGTTGGGGCTCAGCTTTGCCATGCTCAATCAAGATGTGGCGCGGCTGAACTATTATTTTGGTTCTATCAGCACGCCGTTGTCGCTGCTGCTGACCATTGTGCTGGTCGTGGGTGCCATTTTGGGCGCGCTATCCACCGTTGGCATACTGCTGCGTCAACGGGCGGAAATTGCCCGGTTGCGCCGGCGCACCAAGATGGAGCACAAGGCAATCAGCGAGCGCAGTAAGTTGCCGGTCGCACATACGACCTAGGCCCTATATACAACCCGTTCGATCGGCTCTATCCGGATGGGTGTCGGGTCCCAGGTCGGCAAGAAACTCTTCCTGCGTGCCGAGCGCGAGCCGCTCAGGCGGCTGCCTCAGCGCGGTCTTGACGGATAAATAAAATATGGTACTATTTCACAATCTCCTCCAGGATGGGGGGGTAAAGGGAGCTGAGATCCTTTCGATCTCTTGCCAAGGATTAGCATGGAGAGGAGGCTGATTTCCATGAGAGCACTTCGCGTGATTATGCTTGCCTGTGCACTTGCTCTGATGCCGATCATGGCATTTGGGGCTAAGATCAATATCAATACGGCTGGGGTGGAGATCCTGCAACAACTGGATGGGATTGGTCCGTCCAAGGCCCAAGCCATTGTCGATTATCGTAAGCGCAATGGCAGCTTTAAGTCGCTTGCAGACGTATTGAAGGTGCAAGGCGTAGGCGAGCAAACGCTAGCCGAGAATCGGGACCGAATTACTCTGGAGTAAGATCGGTACTCGATCCCGTTGAACAGGCCGCGTCTTACGCGGCCTTTTCATATCTTCGCCTGCGCCTGCCGGTAATGAATCCATGCAAGACCCACAAGGACCCACCGACGATAAGCCCCGAGTTGGGCGACTTACGCCTCCTCGGCGGTAATCATGTTGCTGTGCCAGCGCTTACCCGGTGACAACTAACGTAACTCTGCTCCTCCGCGATCCACGGGCTCTGGAGAGGGAACTAAGCGCCGGTCTCTGTTGACTAAAGGTCCGAATGGCGATGAATGCCATTGTCCAGAGGGTGTCTCAACAGATCCTGGTCAATCCAGGTAATTCAACGGTGTGGACTATCGGGCCTGGCTCTTGTTCGAAACTCGGATAAGAGGCCAGAATTCACCATCCGTAGCGAAATTGACCTCCAAGCAGGAGGTGGTAGCGATGAACGCGAAGTGGATAACAACTGTGATGATTGCTATGTTCTCTGGCGTGCTCGCCGTGGCGATCCCGGGAAGTGCGGGAGCAATGCACACGCCCAGCTTCAATGGGATGGACCAGGACAAGGACGGGCACATTAGCCAGCAGGAGGCAGGCGCCTATTCGATGCTAGTCGAACATTTCAGCCGTTTCGATAATGACATTAACGGAAAGCTCGACCAAGCGGAGTTCTCTCGATTCGAGACCACGATAATACAGGAGAGGAGCCCCCGTTTGCCTGAGACTGACCCTGTGACTTACCCCGACTGACGTAGGCTCCTACGCGAGGGGCGCTATTAAGCGCCCCTTTTCTTTGGTATGCCGGGCAATGGTGCGTAGCGCTGAACGCCGGCGCAGCGATCTCTCCGGTCTACTCGCTCAAGACCGGATAGCACAAATGCGCGCCGACCGGTTACCCCGCCCCGAGATTGCCATTTAGGTTATTGATCTAACAGAATCTATGGTGGAGCCGAGGGGAGTCGAACCCCTGACCTCGACAATGCGAATGTCGCGCTCTCCCAACTGAGCTACGGCCCCTCGCAGTTTTCGGCGCGAAGTGTAGCACTGGTGCTCCGCGAGTACCAGTAGAGCTATTGCCATGTGAACGCACTTTGAGTGGTTCCCAGTGATAATCTCCATCATTATTCCGGCCCTAGATGAGGCCGCAACCATCGCTGCAACGCTGCGCCGGCTGCAGCCGTTCCGGGAGAGCGGACACGAGGTGATCGTGGTCGACGGTGGCAGTCGGGATGAGACGCGGGCCGTTGCGGCGGCATTCGCCGACCGGGTGCTGGTTGCGCCTCAAGGTCGGGCGCGGCAGATGAATGCCGGTGCGATGACCGCGACAGGTGCGGTGTTGTGGTTTTTGCACGCCGATACGCTGGCTCCGGCGGATGCCCTGGATCAAATAGATGGCGCACGGGCACGCGGCGATTATTGGGGGCGATTTAATGTGCGATTGGCAGGGCGATCACCGCTGTTGCACGTAGTAGCCTGGGCGATGAATCGGCGTTCCTGCCTAAGCGGCATCGTTACCGGAGACCAAGGGCTGTTCGTGGACCGCGCCCTCTTTGAAACGCTTGGTGGATATCCGGACCAGCCGCTGATGGAGGACGTGGCGTTGTCACGGCGGCTGAAGCGGCGCGGGAATCCAGCCTGTCTGCCCGGTCCGCTGATAACCTCCGCTCGGCGCTGGGAGCGCCATGGAATCTGGTCTACGATTATCCTGATGTGGTGTCTGCGCCTCGCCTATTTCCTCGGCGCCGCTCCGCGAGCGCTGCATCGTCTCTACGAGCGGCAGGCATCACGGCCGGTCCGCCGGCGTCTGTTATGACCATGCGAGTCGCAAGCGCTGGCGTACGCCATCCGGCTGCGCGGTTGCTGGTTTTTGCCAAGGCACCAGTGGCGGGTCGGGTCAAGACGCGGCTGACAAGGATGTATGGCCGGCAAGGTGCGGCGATGCTTTATCAACAGCTGCTTCGGCGCACGTTGGCAACGGCGGTGTACGCGCGGGCCGCGCCGGTGGAGCTCTGGGTGACCCCTGGTCGCGCACACCCGTGGCTCGCCGCCCGTGCCCGCGAGCATGGATTGGCTCTACGGGTTCAAATGGCGGGCGATCTGGGGCAACGCATGCATCGGGCGTTGCGCTGGACTCTGCGTACGGCGCCATTCGCGGCTATCATCGGCGGCGATTGTGCCGCACTGGCAGCGTGGCAATTGCGGCAAGCCTTCGACTGGCTCGCCGATGACGCGGATGCCGTGTTCGGCCCAGCCGAGGATGGCGGGTATGTCCTTGTTGGGTTGCGTCGGCCGCAGCCGATGCTGTTTCAGGCCATACCCTGGGGAGGAGCCGAGGTGATGGCAGCGACCCGCAAGCGGCTGCGCCGGTTGGGTCTGCGCTGGGTAACGTTGCCGTTGAGCTTTGATATCGATTGCCCGAGCGACCTGACGCGCCTGCGGCGGCAATGCGCAACGGCATTTGGCACTGGCGTCGCGGCAAAGTATCCTACCCTGGCGGCGACAGGCAGGTAGCCCCACAAATGCGACGCCAGAGCCTTCGAGGGAGCGGATCCCATCATGAGTTTCGAGCGTAATCCACGCTTCGTCAGCCGTCTCACCCGTGACACGCTAGCCATTATTCTCGCCGGTGGCCGCGGCGGGCGTCTGGCGAACCTGACCGATTGGCGCACTAAGCCGGCTATACCCTTCGGCGGCAAGTTCCGGCTGATCGACTTTCCGCTGTCGAACTGCGTCAACTCCGGTATTCGCCGGATCCAGATCATCACCCAGTACAAGGCGCACTCGTTGATTCAGCATGTTCAACGCGGCTGGGGTTTCCTGCGCGGTGAATTCGGAGAGTTCGTGGAGATCATTCCCGCCCAGCAACGCCTGGACAAACCGCTGTGGTTTGCCGGCACCGCCGATGCGATTCACCAAAACATTGACATTATCAAGGCGCATCGGCCGCGTTACGTCCTGATTCTGGCCGGAGACCAAGTCTACAAGATGGATTACGGTCCTATGATCGCCCTACACGTGGAGCGTGCTGCGGATATGACAGTGAGCTGTGTGGAGATGGCGCGGGAGCGGGCGCAGGCGTTCGGTGTGATGACGGTGGACGAGAGCGGACGGGTGCTCGGCTTCACCGAGAAGCCGCAGGAGCTGAATCCGGTGCCAGGCAAGCCGGGTACCGCGCTGGTCTCTATGGGGATCTACGTATTCGATCGGGAGTATCTCTTCGAGCAGCTGCGCGCGGATGCCGAGAGCAGCGACTCTTCCCGAGATTTCGGGCGTGATGTGATTCCCGCCACCATTGCCCGCGACAAGGTAATTGCCTACCCCTTCGCCGATTCCAAAAATGGGGGGCAGCCCTATTGGCGCGATGTGGGAACGGTGGATGCCTTCTTCGAAGCCAACCTGGAGCTGATCGGCAAGGGCCCAGAGCTCGACCTCTATGATCAGGAGCGTCCCATCTGGACCTACCAGGCGCAGCTGCCACCAGCTAAGTTCATCGATGACGCCGGCCGCCGCGGGGTGGCCATCGACTCCATGGTATCGGGCGGCAATATTATTCAGGGGGCGCAGGTGCACCACTCGTTGCTGTTCTCGCAGGTCGTGGTGCTGCCAAGGGCGAAGGTGCGCGACGCGATCATCCTGCCCGATGTGGTGGTGGGTGAGGGCTGCCGAATCCGGCGCTGCGTAGTTGACGAGGGCTGTCGCATCCCCAGCGGGACCATTATCGGCGAGGACGCTGCGGTCGACCGAGAGCGCTTCTTCGTCTCGCCCAAGGGCGTAGTGCTTGTCACGGCCGAGATGCTTGGGCAGGAGGTAGCGCACGTGCGCTGAGTGGCTGGGGTCACCCGATGGCGACGATAACCTGAGTAGCTGGCGCCGACGCTACTGCGCTTAAAGCGCTATGAACAGTACCAATACTTTCCTTATCCGACGAAGTTTCGACGATGTGCGTCGGCGCATCGCTGAAGCCTGCGCGCGGGTCGGTCGCGCGCCGGGTGAGGTGCGGTTGTTGCCGGTGAGCAAGACAGTGGCAACCGAGCGGCTGCGAGAGGCCTTTGCGGCCGGTCTCACCGAGTTCGGCGAGAACAAGATTCAGGAGGCGCACACCAAGGCGGAGCAGCTCGCGGATCTGCCGCTCAGCTGGAGCATAATAGGCCATCTGCAGACCAACAAAGCCAAGTACGCGGCCCGCATCGCACGCGAGTTTCAGGCCCTGGACAGCCTGCGGCTCGCCGCGGCGCTCGAACGTCGTTTGCAAATCGAGGGGCGTGGGCTTGATGTGCTCGTGCAGGTCAACACCTCCGGCGAGGCGAGCAAATTCGGCCTCGCGCCCGATTCCGTGGCTGCGTTTATGCGCGAGCTGCCTGCGTTTTCGGCGCTGCGGGTGCGCGGTCTTATGACCCTCGCGGTGTTTGAGCCGGGCACCCTCCGGGTTCGGGCTTGCTTCAGCGCGCTAAGAATACTGCGTGATCAACTCCGCGACACGGCCCCACCTACCGTCGCGCTTGATGAACTCTCTATGGGCATGTCGGGAGATTTTGAGATCGCCATCGAGGAGGGTGCGACTGTCGTTCGGCTCGGTCAGGCCCTCTTCGGGCCGCGCCCGCTGTCAGGCCCCGTGTGATCATACTATTAGGAGGGGTTAGCCGCCGTTCATGGCAGCTCGGCCGATGGCAATGACACTAACGCGCCATGCACCGCGGCGATCTGTCCCTGCCTGCGGTAGGCAGGTGTCCAAGCTCACGCTCGCGCGCCAAGAAAGACATGGCGCGCGAGCAGCACGTGACAGCTCCCATGCGCAGCGGCGCCGATTGGGCGAACCTCGACCTGCGCAAGGGACCGGCATGCGACATGCCTCCTGCCGTTGCACACGATCGTCAATGGATTGCCTACTTCCTCGGGCAATCGCCACGCATACAGATCGTTATGGCTGACGGTGAGAGAGTCCTATTGGCAACCCCTCGCTGAGTGTCATATCTGAAATTCGAATTGACTCCTTGCGTACATCATGCGGCAGTCAAATCGTTGATCGAGGATCCCGCAGCTTCCCATGCTTTAACCCAGTTCGGTTTACGGCCGCGACCAGTCCATGTCTTGCTCGGGTCATCAGGGTGGCGAAATTTATCCGGTTGCTTTCGTTGTGACCCGCCCTTGGGCATGGATGCACCGCTCAGCAACTCATTCAGGGTGAACCCGTATTTCGCTGCCACCTCCTTGAGCTCGTCACGTGCCTGCTTTTCCTCATGCTTGCGACGCGAACCGATTTCTTTATCGATGTCCTTCTTGAGCCGCTCCAGATCCTTAATGGCATATTTCGATAGATTCATCACGTTCCTCAACTAATGAAGTTAGGCGAATTGAACACTCTTAAACATAGTATATAGGTCGCACCCGTCTTTCTCAATTCCTCAATACAAGGTTTGTAGTTTAACTCAATTCTACCACCATGGCGCGGGGCTTGGACAAGCGTCTGTGACGAAGATCCTTATTTTGCGCTAACGGCGCTGTTGCCAAGTATGGCTGCTGCTTTGGAGAAAGGCTTCCTCGGCAAAGCTAAACAAGCCTAGTGAGAAGCTTTCGAAAAGCGCATCCCTGCACCCGGACTCAATCCGATCACGCCGCAACTTGCCGTGGCAGATAGGCTGACCTTCGGCTGCTTATGGGTTTTACAGGACCCCATCGACGGGAAGAATTAGGCAGGAACGCATCTCTTGCGAAAGTGGTCCCCATAATTTGGACCATGGGTGTACAACGTAGACGGCGGCGTAACTTCTCGCGCCCCTTCTAAGCAGGATGACTTTTCCATACTGTCATTCTGCGCGGAGCCGTCAGGCGGAGTCGCAGAATCCAGTCGGTGGATCCCGCGTACTGCGACTGCGTGCGGC
>JAKDMK010000036.1 GCA_030452365.1 Nitrococcus sp. | reverse complement strand
GCCCGATTGAGCTGCCAAAAACCGAGGGCAGCTAGCAGTGGCAGCACGAGAGCCACTGCTAACGTGGAGACGATACCCGGACGGAATTCGTATGAGCTGATTCGCATTGCCCCGTCAGTCGGTTGTCGATGTCCACTACTGCCCCAATCGCCTATACTGCCAGCTCATGATGCAAACAAAGAGGAGCTTCCAATGGTCGTGCTATTGATCAAGGTTGGAATCGTCATTACCCTGATCGCCATCGTCATCAGCCTCGTATTCGCCGGCTTTTTCCTCGTCCAGGATCGCAGTCAGGACCGAAGGGTACTTCACGCCCTGACCGTGCGCATCACTTTGTCGGTCATACTCTTCGCGCTAATACTCGTTTTGATGTTCACAGGCGTCCTGCCCGTGAACCAGGACCCACTGCATCCAACCGGCTAGGCCAAGATGTAGACAAAGATAAACAGGCCCAACCACACCACGTCGACGAAATGCCAATACCAGGCTATGCCTTCGAAGCCGAAGTGACGCTCAGGTGTGAAATGTCCCTTGTAGATACGCGCGGTGATGGTGATCAGCCCAATGGTGCCGATGGTCACGTGGAAACCATGGAACCCGGTCAGCATGAAAAACGTCGAGCCGTAGACGCCCGAGGCCAAGGTCAGGTTCTCGCTGGTCCAGGCATGGTGGAACTCATAGACCTGGACGAGCAAAAAGAGCACGCCCAGCCCGACCGTGATGAGCATGAACTTCTTGACTTTTTCACGGTCACCCTCTTTCAACGCATGATGGGCAATCGTGACGGTAACACTGGAGGACAACAGGAAAATCGTGTTGAACGTCGCCAGCGGCCACGCCGGCATGTACTCGAAATCTAAGTCCGTAAGGCCCGGTGCCATCTTCGATGGCCAGTCGAGAGCCTGCCCACTCCAGAGCAGGACATTAGTCGCGACATCATCGCCGCCAAGCCACGGCACCGAGAAGATCCGGGCATAGAACAGCGCGCCGAAGAAGCCGCCAAAAAACATCACCTCCGTGAAGATGAACCAGGCCATCGCCCAGCGGAATGTGAGGTCGACCTGGGCATCGTAGAGATGGCCTTCGCTCTCGCCGATGACGGTTCCGAACCAGCCGAACAAGAGCACGAGGAGCAGTGCAAAGCCGAGGAGCATCCCCCACGGCCCCCAGGCCGCGCCCTGGAACCACGATGCCGTGCTAAAAAACAAGGTGAATAAGGCAATGCTACCCGTTATGGGCCAATGACTTGGTTGGGGAAGGTAGTAGCCACCGTGTGCTTCAGCCATTTCCAAAACACCTCTGTATGTCCGTTATTGTGTTGCCACGCGAATCGATCACCAGCGGCCATTTGCCGGCGCTAGTAGAACATCAACTTCAGATAAGTCCATACATACACCGCAAAGGCGACTATGGCCAAGATGGCTACCGTATAGCGGACCCTGCGCCGGCGTCGTACCTCGGTATCGATCTGCTGTGGCATCGCTTGTGTTAATTCCGAGTTTACTAACTGCCCGGTGGCCATGATGGTCCATGGCCACCGAGCTACGCTCTCTTTCAGTAATGCACCTTACTCAGCTAATGGTAAGGCGTACCTTGTCGACATCGGGTGGCGTCGCGAAGGTGTGGTAGGGCGCCGGTGAGGGCACTTCCCACTCCATCCCGTAAGCGCCTTCCCAACTGCGCGCCTTCGCCTTTTCACCACCGCGAACCGTCGTAATGATGATGTACAGGAAGAGCAGCTGGGAGAAGCCGAAGCCGAAGGCACCGATGGTCGAGCCCATGTTCCACTCCGTAAACTGGACCGCGTAATCCGGGATGCGCCTTGGCATACCGGCGAGCCCCGTGAAATGCTGCGGGAAGTAGAGCAGATTCACGAAGATGTTCGACAGCCAAAAATGTATCTTACCGAGGTGCTCATCGTACATATTGCCGGTCCACTTCGGTATCCAATAGTAGACCGCCCCTATGATCCCGAACGCCGCGCCGGTCACGAGCACGTAATGGAAATGCGCAACGATAAAATAGGTCTCGTGATAGTGGAAGTCGATCGAAGAGATCGCCATCATCAGCCCCGTGAAGCCGCCGATGGTGAACAGGATCACGAACGATATGGCCCAGAGCATCGGCGTTTCGAAGGTCATGGAGCCTTTCCACATGGTGGCGACCCAGTTGAACACCTTCACCCCGGTGGGCACCGAGATCAGCATCGTGGCATACGTGAAGTAGAGCTCGCCTGCGAGCGGCATGCCGACGGTGAACATGTGGTGCGCATAGACTATGCACGATAGGAATGCGATCGAGGCGGTCGCATAGACCATCGAGGCATAGCCGAACAGCGGCTTGCGGGCGAAGGTCGGGATGATCTGAGAGGCAATCCCGAACGCCGGCAGGATCATGATGTAGACCTCCGGGTGTCCGAAGAACCAGAAGATGTGTTGGAACATGATCGGCGAACCGCCGCCGGCGGAACTAAAGAAAAAGGTGCCGAAGAACTGATCGGTCAGCGCCATCGTGACCGCGCCCGCCAACACCGGCATCGCGAGCAGCAGCAGGAAGGCCGTGATGAACCAGGTCCAGACAAAGAGCGGCATCCTCATCAAGGTCATGCTCGGCGGGCGCATGTTGAGGATGGTTGAAATGATGTTGATCGCCCCCAGAATCGAGGACATGCCCAACAAGTGGACCGCGAAGATCGCGAACGGGAACGCCTGCCCGGTCTGCAGAAACAGCGGTGCATACATCGTCCAGCCACCGGCGAGTCCGCCACCGGGCATGAACAGGCCGCTCAAAAGCAGGGTAAAGGCGAACGGCAGTATCCAGAAGCTCCAGTTGTTCAGCCGTGGCAGAGCCATATCCGGCGCGCCCAGCATCAGCGGCACCTGCCAGTTGGCGAGCCCGACGAAGCCCGGCATGATGGCGCCGAAAATCATGACCAACCCATGCAAGGTGGTCATCTGATTGAAGAAATAAGGATCAACCAGCTGCAGTCCGGGCACGAAAAGCTCGGCGCGGACGATCAACGCCATGGTGCCGCCGACGAAGAACATCAGCAGCGAGAAAAACAGGTACAAGGTACCGATGTCTTTGTGGTTAGTCGTGAAGACCCAGCGTAACAGCCCCGGTTCCGGCCCGTGGTGATGGGCCTCCTCGGCGTGTGCAACAGTACTCATCAGAAAACCTCCTCAGGCACGATTCTTTACTATTGGGAGTCGAAAAACGCCTTTAGTGCGCCACCACCAATTTAACGGCCGCCGCATCGGCAGCCGCGCGATTGGGCTCGGGTTGCCGAGTTTGGGCCTGGGTGTCTTTGGCCGGCGGCGAGTTCTTGGCCGCAGCCTGCTCGCCCGCCCCCGCCACGCCCTGGCGCTTTTTCTCCGCAGCGAGCCACTTCTGGTACTCCTCCGGAGTCTTGGCGACTACCACGACGGGCATGAAGCCGTGGTCACGCCCACAAAGCTCGACGCACTGCCCCCGATATACCCCTGGCTTGTAGATCTCTGTCCAACCTTGATTGACGATTCCAGGCATGGCATCCCACTTCCAGCCGAAGGGGATTACCCACCAAGCGTGGATCACGTCTCCACTGGTAATATGAAAACGGATCTTGGTATCGGTGGGCAGGACCAGCGGATTGTCGACATTAAGTGGATAATGCTCGACGCTATCGGGGTCTAGCCCCAGCGCCCGCACCCTATTGTCGTCTGGAGCGATCTTGCTGTAGACGGTGACGCCCTCACCCAGATAATCATAGCGCCACAACCACTGATAACCGGTGACCTTGATGTCCATCTCGGCATCCTCGGTGTTGTAGACCAGGTACAAACCCTTAGTCGCAACAACCGCCATGATGACGACGATAACGATCGGGATAACCGTCCACAGAACCTCTAGGAACGTACTGTGGCTAAACTGAACAGCCTCATGGCCCAGCGACTTGCGGTGATAGTACATCGAATAGCCCATCGCACCGAAGACGACGATACCGATCAAGATACAGATCCACAGAACGAACATGTTCAGATCGTAGGCCATCCCAGCAATGGCGGTTATATCGCCATTTTGAGGCACGTTTATATCCAACCACCCGGCCCAGGCGGGGGTCGCGGCAAGCGCCAGCCCCCCAGCCAGGCCCGATGCGATCGCGGCCAGTCGTTTGTTTCGCTTCATCCTCTGCAACCTCCCCGAGTGAATTGTCAGTAAGGCTTGCCCTAAAAACCAAAAAAAACACACAATAGTACAATGAACGCTTGCGGTTCGACACCGCCGCATCCCATGCAAATAATCGAACTATAGCCTTCCTAGGCGTGCTCAGGCGGTTTGGCTTGTCAGGCCTTGCGGCGGGCAACCCCGTCCTCAGGCGCGGTCGCCATACCGCCTCCTAGTCCCGCCATGGGACCGATCCAGCGGCGAAGCTCTCCTGCTACCCGCGCCCGTTCGTCATCGGCGAGAAACTTACCCAACTCGACCTGCTCACCGCGTGAGCGCACCGCCAATAGCGTCGGGTACCACGGGTGTCCCGGCATGGCCAGGATCACTTCGCTCCACACCCGATCGAAGCTCCAATGATGCTCCGGCCGGCGCCGCCCTTTATCAATTTCGATCCTGGAATCAGAGACATGCACGACCTCGGTGTCATATGCCCGCTGCGCCGTAGTGATAAGCGCCCACGCCAGCAGTCCGACGTCCAACCCGGCGAATGGCAGAATAAGCCACAGGCCCAGTAGGGCAAAGACTCCTGCAAAGAAGAAGCAGAAACCGGCCGTACACCAGAGGAACAGCATTGTCTGCCGCCAGGATAACGCAATGTTTGGCCGCAGGATAAGGCGCCAAGAGCCGTCTTTTTCGTCGTAGTGTGTCGCAACCATGACTCTCCACCTCCGCGGGAGGCGGTTAGCACCTGTTTTAGCTGCACGCGGTTACTTAGCATTGCAGGGAATTTTAGTAACCCCGCAACTTAAAAACAACCTTAGCGGGATCGCTTGTGCTTGTCAAAGCCCCGCATAGGCAGATTAGGGCCCGTTGACATTCACTACGACCGTGGTAAATGGCAACAGCCCTAATAGCCGTCAGCGCGCGCCAAACCGACGCATCCCGAGCTGCGCGAGCGGGACGTGGACCGCGCCCGAGCGATCCACGCTCTGGCGCGCCGGCGCCGTACCCCACGCATGACCATAGGTCACCTCAAACGTCGCGGGCAAACGTCCCTCGACGCTGCGCAGACGTTCATAAGCAGCTTCCATGGCGGACCAGCGCCGCCGCCCGGTCAGTCCCGTGTTGCGGCCGCTGGCGACGTTGTGGGCCCCAAGCGTCTTGAGCTCGTGCATCAGGTCGCGTACCTGGCGATAGGTCAAGGTGAAATGCTCCATCTCCAGGACCGGATCGGCGAGCCGCGCCCGAACCAGCGCATCACCGGCATCATGCATGTCGACAAAGGCGTTTACGTGCACATAACCATCGACTTGCGCCCAGGCATGACGCAGCTCTTGCAAGGTATCGGGGCCAAAGCTTGAGAAAAGCAGCAAACCTTCCGGGCGCAGAACCCGCTGAACTTCACGCAAGACACAGTCGAGATCGTTGACCCATTGGAAGGCGAGATTGGAGAATACGAGATCGAAGCTCGCGGCATTGAAGGGCAGTGACTCGGCATCGCCACAGGCACAGCGCAACCGCTGCAGCAGGGGCGCACGGCGGCGGGCCTTGCGCAGCATAGCGGGGGCGAGATCGAGCGCGACAAAGCGCGCCCGTGGATAGCGCCGCATCAGCCGGCGCGTCGTAGCCCCGGTCCCAGCGCCGATATCGAGGATCCACTTTGGCCGCAGCCGGATCAGATCGAGACGCTCGAGCAGGCGCTCTCCCACTTCCTGCTGCAGGATAGCCGTCGCATCGTAGCTCTGCGCCGCGGCATTGAAGGAGCGCCGTAGCAGCCGCTTGTCCAAGCGCTCGCGCTCGGGTTGCATCAGGTCGACCTCGTGGCGCCATCGCCGGCAGCTCCACTCACTCGAGCGTCACCCTGCGCCTGCGCCTGCGCCTGGAAGCGCAAGCCGAGCTTGCGAAACAGTACCCGATCGTGTTCCTCGTCGGGGTTAGCGGTGGTGAGCAAGCGCTCACCGTAGAAAATGCTATTGGCGCCAGCCAGGAAACAAAGAGCCTGCGTCTCGTCGCTCATTTCGCAGCGCCCGGCGGAAAGCCGAATCCATGACCTCGGCATGACGATGCGGCTCGCCGCGATCATGCGAACGACCTCGATCGGGTCCACCGCGCGCGCCCCGTGCAGCGGCGTACCCGGAACCTGGATGAGCTGATTGATGGGCACACTCTGCGGATGCTGCGGGAGGTTGGCCAACGTAAGCAACATACCCGCGCGATCGGCCAAGCTCTCGCCCATGCCTATGATCCCGCCGCAACACACGTTGATACCCGCCGCGCGTACGTGCGCCAGGGTCTCGAGGCGATCGCGGTAGGTCCGCGTAGTGATGAGCTGCGGGTAAAATTCGGGCGAGGTGTCGATATTGTGATTGTAGTAGTCGAGCCCCGCGGTTCGCAGGCGCCGTGCCTGCTCTGCCGTGAGCATGCCTAGGGTGGCGCAGGTCTGCAGACCCAGGGCTTTGACCGCCTGCACCATTTCGATGACGCGCAGCAGATCCCGCTCTTTCGGGCGCCTCCAGGCTGCCCCCATGCAGAATCGGGTTGCCCCGGCCGCCCGCGCCCGCCGCGCCGCGGCGAGCACCGCCTCGACACTCATCAGCGCTTGCGCCGCCACACCGCTATCGTGGCGGATGCTCTGTGGACAATATTTGCAGTCCTCTGGGCAGCCGCCGGTCTTAACGCTCTGTAGCGTACAGACCTGAATCTCATTCGGGTCGAAGTAGCGCCGGTGGATTAGCTGGGCATGAAACATCAAGTCGCTGAACGACCGCCCAAGCAGTCCCTCAATCTCGCCTTGTTGCCAGTCGTGGCGAATGTCTGCGCCCTCGATCGAGTCCATGGGCTCGGTTCTCCGCCGCAATGGATGTATTCTTCCAAGGTATTCTCCCGGGCTTGAAACCAGGGATCCCGTGCAGGCGATAGTAGCGTGACGGCGTTATCTGTCAACCGGCGCACCCGGCCGTGGGTTTACCGCTGGCTAGATCGTGCGCACACCGCGCTCTACCCCATGCGCTGCCGCCTTTGTGCGTCGCCGGCAAGCGCTGGCCTTGAGCTATGCCGGAATTGCGCCGCGGAGCTGCCTTGGCTGCACAGCCATTGCCGGCAGTGCGCGCTGCCGCTGGTCAATGCGGGCGAGGAGCGGCTTTGCGGCAGTTGCCTGCGCCGTCCGCCGCCTTTTCAACGAGTTCGCGCGCCGTTTCGCTATAGCCACCCGGTCGATGGATTGATCAAGGCCTTGAAGTACGGGGCTGACCTTGCCGCTGCCCGGCTGCTCGGCGATCTGCTGGCCGATTACCTGTCCCGGCGCCAGGTAGCGGTACCCGATGTGGTAATACCCGTTCCCCTGCATCCTCGAGGCTTATCGCAACGGGGCTTTAATCAGGCACTCGAACTCGCCCGCCGTTTGGGCGTGCCGCTGGCCCCGCAGTTGGTTCGCCGCAGCCGGGAGACGGCCGCCCAAAGCCGCTTGGGTGGGCGTGCACGACGCAATAACATGCTTGGGGCCTTCCAGGTTACTGCGCGCCGCATGCCGGCGCACGTGGCCGTGGTCGATGATGTCTTGACCACTGGCGCGACCGCAACCGAGCTCGCGCGAGTGCTACGACGCGCCGGTGCCGAGCGGGTCGAAATCTGGGTAGCGGCACGCACCCATCAGCTCGACAGGTAATGCAGGACGATGCCGGCAAAGATCACGCCACCGTACAGGTTGTTATTGACAAAGGCGTGCAAGCATTGCTCGCGGCGACGTTCACGGATCAGGTACTGCTGGTAGCCAAAGAGCAGTGTGGCCACTGCCAACGCGAGCCAAAATACCGCTCCAAGCTGAGCCACGACACCGATCCATACGAGCATTGTGGTCATCAGAAGCTGTAGCAGAGCGATCGCGGCACGATCGTGCTCGCCCAGTAGAACCGCCGTGGACTTGATGCCGATTCTCAGATCATCATCACGATCGACCATGGCGTATTCGGTATCGTAGATGCTCGCCCAAATCACGGCCGTCAGGAAAAGCAGCCAACCGATAGCGGGCACGGCCCCGGTCTGCGCCGCGAAAGCCATGGGAACGGCCCAGCCAAAGGCAACGCCGAGGTAGACCTGCGGCAGGTGGGTATGGCGCTTCATGAACGGATAACTGGCCGCTAGCAGCACAGCCACGACCGACAAGTAGATCGTCAGCCGATTCATCAGCAGCACAAGGCCAAATGCAGCCAGGCACAGTAAGATAAAAATCGGCAGCGCCTCCTGCACCGAAACCGCGCCAACGGCCATGGGGCGATCACGCGTGCGCTTGACCCAAGCGTCGAAGTGACGGTCCGCGTAGTCATTAATCACGCAACCCGCCGCGCGCATCACCAGCGCACCGAGCAGGAAAACGATCAGTACCTGGGGATCGGGCGGCCCGCTGGCCGCTATCCACAAGGACCACAGCATGGGCCAGAGCAGCAGAAAATTGCCGATGGGACGATCTAGCCGGACCAAACGGGCATACTGAGCGGCACGGTCCAGGATCATGCTTGCGATCTGCGCCATTAGGATAAATCCGTTGCGTATCTCCGGAGGTGTTGGGGTTCCTTCGTCACCCCGAGCTACGCGGGCTGGTATTTGCCGAAGCATTGGCAGCCCAGGCCACCAGCTCAGGCAAAAATACCTCGGTCACCAGCAGCGAGTACCCGCCGATATGAAAAACGGAACGCCTGGCCCAGCAGCCCGGCGCGGCCGTGGTCCTGCGCGTGAGCTGACAATACAGCTCGTCGCGTACCCCCAGGCGCGCGATCTCAATGTCGCCGCGACTGACCGGGTAGCGCCCGAACAGAACGCGGCCAAGCGGTTGCCGGCCCAGTTGCTGCAGGACGCGCAGGCGCCCCTGTAGGGCCTGGCGGGGGATCGCACTGCGGGCATAAATCCAAGGGCTGTTACCACAGCACAAAAAAACCTCGCGCAGCCAAACCCAACGCCCATGGCGCAGACCGAGACGGCGCGCTTCGTCCAAAAACGGTTGACCCCACTGTTGGCACAAAACTTCCACATGGAAGCATCCAGGGCAGCTGCGGCGCATGCGCCGCGTCAAAGAACCCGGCTCATCCAGCCACGGGCGCAGCAACGGCGGGGCTAGACGCTGCAGCGGTAACCGCCGCGGCCGCCAGCTGCTGGCACCTGCACTCACAGAGTATCCCGATTCGTCATCATCCCCCCTTGACTCTTAAGTTCGGTGACAAGCTCATACCTGGGCGTAGCGTTCACCCTCGCCGATCCAACGCGCTATCAGTGCATCGACCCGATCCGGGTAGTCTTGGAGCAACAGCGCCGCCCAGCGCTGCACATCCGCTAGCAAGTCGGCATCGCGCGCTAGATCCGCGACTCGATACTGCAGCTCGCCGGTCTGTCGGATACCGAGCAGCTCTCCGGGACCGCGCAGCTCCAGATCGCATTGAGCGATGCGGAAACCATCCCGGGTCTGACGCAGGATGCCGAGCCGGGCCCTGGCGCTCCGGCTCAGCCGACCATGGTACATTAGCACGCAGCTGCTAGCTGCCTCTCCACGTCCTATGCGCCCGCGCAGCTGATGCAGCTGAGCCAGGCCGAGGCGCTCGGCGTTCTCGATAATCATAAGGCTGGCGTTGGGCACATCGACACCGACCTCGATCACCGTGGTCGCGACCAGCAGTTGCACCTGCCCAGACTCGAAGCCCGCCATGACCAACTCCTTCTGCGCGCCTTTCATGCGCCCGTGCACCAAGCCCACGCTCAGCTCCGGCAGGCTCTCCTGCAGCCGCTTTGCAGTAACTTCTGCGGCTTGCGCCTGGATCGCCTCGGATTCCCCTACTAGAGTGCACACCCAATAGGCCTGGCGACCCTCGGCACAGGCATGACGAATGCGCTCGATCACTTGGCCGCGCCTGCTGTCGGGGATAACAACCGTGGTTATGGGCTTACGGCCCGGGGGCAGCTCATCGATCACTGAGACATCGAGATCGGCATAGGCCGTCATGGCCAAAGTGCGCGGAATAGGAGTCGCGGTCATTATAAGCTGGTGTGGTTGAACATCTTGCGCACCACTCTTGTTCTTGAGGGCAAGCCGTTGGTGCACCCCAAAGCGATGCTGCTCATCGACAATGGCCAGGCCGAGACGCGGGAAATCCACCCGCGCCTGAAAGAGCGCGTGAGTGCCTACAGCCACCCTTATCTCACCGTTCGCCAGGCGCCTGATATGCTCGTCGCGGCTAGTAGAGGTCAGCCTGCTGGTGAACCAGGTCGACTCCACTCCGAGTGGCGTCAACCAACGCTGAAAGTTGCGATAGTGCTGCTCCGCAAGCAGCTCGGTCGGCGCCATGAACGCCACCTGCCAGCCGGCCTCCACGGCCGTAAGCGCGGCCAACGCGGCAATCACGGTTTTGCCGCAGCCAACATCCCCTTGCACCAAGCGAAGCATGGGGCGGGCCTGCGTCATATCGCCTGCCACCTCTCGCATCACACGGACCTGGGCCGGGGTAAGTTGAAACGGTAGGCGGGCAAGGCAGGCCTGCAATAGCTCACCTGCGCCCAAGAGCCGCGGCGCCGGCTTGGCGAGTTGCTGGCTGCGCAGCCGCAGCAGGCTCAAACGATGGGCCAGCAGCTCTTCGAGAACAATCCGACGCACCGCGGGATGACGCCGCGCCATGATCTCGGTTACAGCCGCAAAAGGCGACGGCGCATGCAGCAGGCGCAGGGCTTCGAGCAGGGTAGGCAGCCCAAGCTCCTCGCGCAACCGCTGCGGCAACAGCTCGGCCCCCGCGCGCCCGGCCATTAACTCCTTGAGCGCGCCGCCTATCAGACGGCGCAGGGAAGCCTGATTCAGCCCCTCGGTCGCGGGATAGACCGGCGTGAGCCCTTCTTCGGCGCAGACGGGGTCGCCAGGGGCAAGCACGCGCCACTGCGGATGGATCATCTGCGGACCCACCGCACCGACTCGCACCTCACCGTAGCACTGCAGCCGCACACCGGGATGAAGTCTTTTGCGCTGGCTTGGATAGAAATTAAAGAATTGCAGAGTCAAGCAGCCCGTACCGTCGCTGATCCGACACAGCAGCCGCCCGCGACGCCCGCCAGGGGCCATTTCAGCGAGCTCTACGACGCCTGTAACCAGCACGCTTTGACCGGGGCGTACGCGCCCCAGGGGAAGGATTCTGGATCGATCCTCATAACGCAGAGGCAGGTGAAACAGCAGATCCTCGATCTTTCGAATGCCCAGTTTTGCCAACCGCGCGGCTCGCCGCGCGTCTATCCCCTCCCAGCCGGCGAAGGGAAGCTCGGGCGCGCCTGCTGCGGCGCTCATCGTCTGCCTCGGTCCGGCGGTTAACCGGATAGGCTCATAATGGCCTCCATCTCTATGGCGGCCTCCCTTGGCAGGGCGGCAACCCCAATGGCAGCCCGCGCGGGATAGGGCGCACGAAAATACTCGCTCATGACCTCATTTACCTGGGCAAAATGACGCAAGTCCGTGAGATAAATGGTGAGTTTGACGATGCGGGCAAGATCACCACCCGCGGCCTCACAGACAGCGCGAAGGTTATCGAATACACGCCGAGTCTGCGCCGCGATGCCTCCTGTAACCAGCTCCATAGTTCCGGGATCCAAGGCAATCTGGCCTGACAGATAGACCGTCTCTCCAACACGCACGGCCTGCGAGTAGGGGCCGATGGCCCTCGGAGCATTGTCGGTACGAATAATCTCGCGACTCATGATGTTCCTTTCAGTCCATGGGCCCCTAGCCCCTCTTGCGGGTGATCCGCAGCACGGTATTGAGCACGCGTAATCGG
>JAKDMK010000216.1 GCA_030452365.1 Nitrococcus sp. | reverse complement strand
CACGATGTAGTCGGGTCGGTAGATGCGGCTTTGCGATCCGAAGCGGTACGGCACTTCCAAACCGAGATTGTGGTTCTCGACGTAGGCTTTGACGCGCGGGTGCGCTTCGGCTACGCGGCAGAACTCGCCTTCCCAGTCGCTGTCGAGGACGGCCCAGTTGATGTGGCAGCGGCGTGCGTCGGTTGCCCAGCGTTCCGTACGTGAAGTTGTGAAGTTGACGTGGCGTGTGGAGCCGATGCAGTTGTAGGGGTCGAGCATGGCCTTGATCGGGCGCCGGCCCATTTCAGCGCGGGTGATGCCGGCGGTAATGCGATTGCAGGCCATGTCGGCCAGTTCCTGATACATCAGTTGCGCCGGATAGGTGCCGCCCTTGCACTCTAGGCAGGTAGCCAGCCACTGCTTGGTGATGCGCTTGAGCTGGCCAAAGAGATTCAGTCGGGCTTCCTGATTCGGATCGCGCCACTTCGTGTAGAGCAGGCGCTGAGTGAGATGGAACAACAGAGTCGATGGGCGCATATCACCCAGATGCTTCAGGCTGAGGTCCACGCCCTCGCCGATGATGCCTTCCGTTCGGGTGATGGATGGCCCGACCAGATCGGGCGTGAGCGTCAGCACCGAGTCGTCGTCGAACTGGGCGCTGAGGCGATCTTCGGGCAATTCCACGCGATAACCGAGTACGCGAGGAAAACGGATTTCCAGCGCGTCGCGCTCCGGATGCACGGCCTTGACCTGCACGGTTTCGCGCGGGAGCTGTGGCGGTGCGACCACGGGTTTGGCGGTGAAGTCGAACGGAATACCGAGCACATCGGCGTATTCGACGTCGAACAGGCCTTCCTGGTTGAGTTCGTAGGATTGGCGGCGCAAGGCACGGCCGATGACCTGCTCGCACAGCAACTGGGTGCCGAAGGCGCGCACGCCGAGCACGTGGGTAACGGTGCTGGCGTCCCAGCCTTCGGTGAGCATGGAGACCGAGACCACGCAGCGGATGGATTCGCCAAGTCGATCCTGCTTGCCGACGGTGTTCATCACCTCGCGCAGCAAATCCTGGTCGGAAATGTTATCGGCAGCGCGAGGGTCGTTGCTGCGCTCGATGATCTCACGGCGAAAGCGGTCAATCTCGTCGGCGGCCATGCCACGAAAGCCCTTGTCCAGTGCGTCGCCCGATTCCAGTTGTTCGCTGTCGATCAGCAGGGTGCACGGGCGCGGTAGGGGGTTGTCGTGTTCGTCGAAGTTGCGGAACAGTTCGAAGCGGCCATTCACCAGCGTGCTGGTGCCATCGTTGTTGTCGCGATGAAAGCCTGAAATGTAGTCGTAGACCAGCTTGGATATGGCCGTGTTTTGGCAGACGACGATGAAGCACGGCGGCACGTGGATCTTGGCGTCCTTCCACAGCTCGAAGGTCTGCGCGTAGTGACCGTAGAGGACTTCCAGCGCAGTCTGAAGCTCGACCGGCAGGCTGAGTGGGTCCAGCGTCTTGGCCTTGCCACGGCCTTTCTTCGGCATCTTCTTGCCGATGTGCTTCCACAGCTCACGGAACTTGGGCATGTCGCCGCCGGGGATGTTGTCGGCCACCGGCACGCGCGGCAGCTTGACGATGCCGCACTCTATGGCATCCATCAGCGAGAAATCGCTCATGGTCCACGGGAACAGCGTGCCCTCGGCGTAGCCCGAGCCGCTGAGGAAGAACGGGGTGGCTGACAGGTCGACGACACGTGGAACGCCGAGCTGGCGTTTGACTGCTTCCAGGCCGGAAATCCACACACGAGCGGCCTCGTTGTTGTTCTTTGCCTCCTCCTTGTCATCACCTTCCAACTCATCGACATCGTTGGCATCGGGCTTTGCACGATAGCAGTGATGCGCCTCGTCGTTGATGACCAGGATGTTCTTCATGCCCATCAGGTCGGGCATGACGCGCTGGATCATTTGGCCTTCGGTTTCCAGAGTGTCCAGATCCGCACCGCCCCTGCCCTGCAACAAGCGGCGACCGCCCTTGGACAGCTCCATACGCTCGCGCAGCTTGAAGGCGTGATAATTGGTTATGACGATCTTGGCGCGCTCCAGGTCGCCGATCATGTCGCTGGGCACCAGTTCGCGGCTCTGGTAGTAGCTATCGGGGTCGTTGGGCTGCAGCACGCGCAGACGGTCGCGGATAGTAATACCCGGCGCGACGGTCAGGAAGCCGCGGGTAAAACGCTTGCTGTTCGGGTGGCGCACCGCATTGACGGTTTGCCAGGCGATTAACATGGCCATGACGGTGGTTTTGCCGGCGCCGGTGGCGAGCTTCAGCGCCAGGCGCATTAGTTCCGGATTGGCATCGTTGTTGGCGTTGACCAGATGATCAATGATGTTCTGCGCAGCCTTGCCTAGCTGTGGTGCCACCTCGGTCAGCCAGATGGCGGTTTCCACCGCCTCAATCTGACAGAAGAACGGCCGGATATCGCTGAAGCGGTGATGTCGCCAATGCTGCAGCAATCGGGCCGTCTCCGGTGAGACCTGCCACTGGTTTGGATGCGGTAAACGACGCCAGCGGTCCACCTGCTGGCGAACGCCATTGATAACTGCCGTATGGTCGTATTGCTGCGCCTCGCTCGACAGACCTTTGCCTTCGTCGAACAGCAACGCGGCCTGTTCAGAGACGCCCTTGCGCTTTCTCGGTTTTGGAATCGGCGTGATGAACTCTGCGCGGCGACGGCTTTCGATGATCCGCTGGGTGGGCTGGCCGCTGGGGTCGAGCTCCCAGTGCCGGCCCGGGTAGGCATAAGGCGAGTTGAGGATGGGTTGTTCGAAGAATCGCTTGTTCATCCCGGTGATTTCCCCTCAACGTCTAAGCACGGGGCATTCGCTATTCCATTTTTGGCATTACGCACCCGTGTTTTTTCCGAACCATAGCATTGCGGTCCCTTCGCCTACGTGCAATGGGTCATATCCAGGGAATCTGGCCAAGCAATAGTGTGCCCCAGCTCGGCACGGTGTCTGGTCCTCGCGGGTCAGGGGTACTCCTTCGAAATGTCCACATCGCGGTGGTAGGACGACAGCGAATATCCGTGGGTGATCTTCACGAAAATCAGGAGGTCAACGGCTCCAGAAATTGCTGAATGCGCTGGATTTTCTCGACGGTATCCAGGATGTGCCGGGCTTACGCGTGCCACGTCTTGCTCATAGGTCCACCGCTTCCTTCAGCACGGCTGCGCGGATGTGGCGGTTGAGCTCATGCTCGGGGATGACATCCAGGCGCCGCCCGGTGATCTCGGCCAGCCGCTCGGCGAGTGGCAGACGTTGGGTAAACAGATCATAGCCGGGCGGAAAATCGACCAGAAAGTCGATGTCACTGTCCGGCTCCTCCTCGCCGCGCGCCACCGAGCCAAACACGCGAATGCGTCGTGCACCGTATCGACGGCACGCAGCGTAGATCGCCTCTCTTTGCGCGTGCAGTTTTTCAAGCAGCATGACCATCGCCCTCGTAATTACGCCGTACGCCGAACATCTGTTGAACAGACTGATCGTCGTATTGTAGCCGTGTCGTTGTAGCGCTAGCTTGCGGGTCAAAACGTTCAAGACTTCCTGAACCACTTGGTAGCTGATGCCACCCGAGCCGTCTCGTAGTGCCCTTTTCACCAATTCTTGCGCAATCTGCTGCTCTTGCAGCGCGATGTCGTCAAACGTGTAGATGAGGATATTGGAGGCAAAAAACGCCTCAACGCTTATTCATCTCATCCCGGCTGAACTCTCGGCCGCCGGTGCTGATTCGCTGCCGTAGATCCTGCATCAGCGACTCGTAAGCGCGCGCTTTATCTTCACGCATCGAATAGCTCTCCAGCCAGCGGCGGAACTCGGCGTTCAACGTCGTATGCTCGGCTCGCGCGTGCTCACGGGCCGCCTCAATCAGCTTTTTATCCGCACTCAGGGTAATGTTCTTCATAGCACGCGCATCTAAACCCAATACACACGAAACCAGTGTACGCTCAAAAGCGTATCCCTCCCTTTCGGCGTCTTCAAGTCACCAGCGCGTCAATTTCGTGCATCAATCACCACACCCATCTCCTCACATAAACAACTGCTGCATCCCTCCCGCCAGAGCCTTGAGGTGAATTCAGTTTTCACCGGCTGCGTTAAGCTAAGAGGCAATTTACAGAAAGTAGGGGGCACTAACCGCCGCTCACCCTCATCGCACGTTGGAATCACGCCCTGTGCTCAGGCTCATTTGCCATTGGACAAGGCTTCTTGACGCGCAGTACCATTCTCGCCATACTTCGCGCGGCTCAATGAGGCGCCCGTAGCTCAATTGGATAGAGCACCTGACTACGGATCAGGAGGTTAGGGGTTCGACTCCTCTCGGGCGCGCCACAAAATAAAGGGTTAGCCAAGGCGGTCTAATCCTTTTTTTTCTGTAGATCGCCGGATTTGTAACCCCAGCGCGCTGCGGGCCTTTCATAGGCAGGGTGGCGATACTTCTCGAAGTGGAGTAAAGGAATGCCGTCTCCGCTACCAAGCCGCACAGCGGGCATGGTCATAGTGATATGCGGTTAAAGAGAGACAGGCTGCTCCATCCGGACTAGCCCATAATTGGTCTGTCGTGTAACTGGTCTATGCTAGGATCGACGGTAACGACGTCGATTCGAGGTTGTCATGGGTTTGCCACTGCGTGATTTCCAGCGCCACAACTACGGCCAATACCGCACCTGGCCGGAAGATGTGCGCTATGAGTTAATTGACGGGGTGGCATATGCCATGTCCCCGGCGCCAGTGCGCGTACATCAGCGGCTGGTGGTAGAGCTGTTGCGCCAGATTGCTGATGCCCTGGATGGTGGGCCCTGTGAGGTCAACGTGGCACCCTTCGACGTGCGCCTGCCGGAAGCGGACGAGGCCGATGATGTCATCACCACCGTCTTGCAACCGGACATCACGGTGGTTTGCGACCCCGCCAAACTCGACCTTGCGGGCTGTCGCGGCGCCCCGGACTGGGTCATCGAGGTGCTTTCGCCTTACACCGCCGCCCACGACC
>JAKDMK010000215.1 GCA_030452365.1 Nitrococcus sp. | reverse complement strand
ATCTACTTTGATCGCCATCTCCGATGGCAGAGATCAAGAACTCGTCTGGCCTTATGCGCAAAACTCTCGATCGTGGGGAAAGATTCATTATCGATGTCGCCAAGGGCTGACGGGGCCTTCTGATCAGCGCGCATGCGCTATGCGGGCAGGGATACTTACTCGTGAAACTGTGTACTTAGCCTTCGGCCGGGATAGGTTACGATGGCGCGGGTAGGCACGATCCGCGGGGTGTTACTGGCCTTGTTGCTGGTCGCGGTCTGCGCGGCAGGGGCCGAGCCGAAACGAGTGCTCATACTCTATTCTTTCGGCCGCCGAGTGGCGCCATTCAGTGAAGTTGCCGCAGCGTTCCGCACAACGCTTGTCCGCCAGCTAAACCATGGCGTCGTTCTCTATGAGACTTCATTGGATTTGGCGCAGTTTGAGGCGCCCGTAGCAGAAGGCGCTTTCGCGGACTTCCTCGCACAGCGATTTGCCAGACGCCGACTCGATCTAATTGTGACGATTGGTGCTCCGGCGGCTGATTTTGCGGCGCGGCACCGAAAGCGTCTCTTTCCAGCGATTCCGATGCTGGTCGTCGGATTGGATAAACGGTTTTTGCCGCCCGAGCCTCTGCGCACCAACAGCACTGTGGTCACCGGGAAAATCAGCTTCTCCGGGATGGTTGCGAACATTCTGCACATCTTGCCTAAAACCAAGAACATCGTCGTCGCCATCGGCAGCTCACCGCTCGAACGCTCCTGGCTTGCGCAGATGCGGCGGCAATTCGCGCCGTTCATACCCCGTGTCCGGTTTATCTGGTTCAACCGGCTGCCGGTGGAGGAAATGCAGCGGCGGGCCGCGGCGCTGCCTGCGCATTCGGTCATCCTGTTCGGTCCTCTGGTGCGGGATGCGGCGGGCGTTCCTTACGAACATTATGCGGCATTGAAGCGCCTGCGCGCGGCCGCGAACGCGCCCATTTTCGGCTATTTCGAAAGTCAGCTTGGGTTGGGAATCGTCGGTGGGCGACTGTATCAGGAGCGTGCTGTGGGCGTTCGAGCGGCACGTGCTGCGATTCGCATCCTGCGCGGCGAAGCGCCAGCCGCCATCACCCCGCGCGTTCTTGTGACGGCCTTGCCTCGCTATGACTGGCGCGAGTTGCGGCGCTGGAGCATCGACGAAGCGCGTCTGCCGGCGGGAAGCGAAGTCCTATACCGCGCGCCGAGCCTCTGGATGCGCTACAAGTGGCACATCATCGCAGCGATGACGCTCGGCCTCGCGCAGGCGCTGTTCATTCTCGCCCTGTTGCTCAATCGGCGTAGATTGCGAATCGCCCAGTCCGACCTGCACGAGAGCGAGCAACGCATGCGCCTCGCAGCCGAGATTACGAAACTGGGCCTTTGGGTCTGGGACATTAGAGATAATGCGGTGTGGGTCTCGGAAAGCAGCCGCGCCCTGTTCGGCTTGGCGCCTGCGCAGTCGATCGACTTCGAGCGATTCCTCGAACGGCTGCATCCCGAGGACGGCGAATCGACGCGCCAGGCCATGCAACGTTGCCTTGAGGGAGAAGGCCATTATGCTGCGCAGTGCCGCATTCTACTGTCCGAGCAGGGAACGCGTTGGATTGCGATGCAGGGGCGAGTCGAATTCGACCGCGACGGTAAACCTGCGCGATTGCTTGGCGCATCGATTGACATTACCGAGCGCAAGAGCGCAGAGCTTGAAGTGCAGCACCAGCGCCGGGAGCTTGCCCATGTAA
Organism: Nitrococcus sp.; assembly: GCA_030452365.1. Taxonomy (GTDB): domain Bacteria; phylum Pseudomonadota; class Gammaproteobacteria; order Nitrococcales; family Nitrococcaceae; genus Nitrococcus. The sequence continues at coordinate 3,276 of JAKDMK010000215.1, read as the reverse complement.
GCCGTGTCGGCGTTATGGGTGAGCTTGCCGCCTCGATTGCCCATGAATTGAATCAGCCGTTGACGGCTATCCTGAGCAACGCCCAGGCGGCGCAGCGTCTTCTTGCAAGGCCGCCATCAGACCTGCAGGAGATCAAGGATATCCTCGCGGACATCGTTCGCGACGACAAGCGAGCCGGAGAAATCATTCGCAGGATGCGCGCGTTAGTACGCAAGGAGGCGCGCGAGTGGGAGCGAGTGTGCATCAACCATGTCATACAGGAGGTGACCAAGCTCCTGTGTGACGAAGCGCTGCTGCGCACCGTAAAGATTGAAACACGGCTTGAGCGGCGCCCGCCGACCGTAGTGGGTGACCCCATCCAGCTCCAGCAAGTATTGATAAACCTGTATGTGAACGCCTTTGAGGCAATGGCGCAGAACGTAGCGCGTAGCCGTGAACTCATGGTCCGCTCGAAGACGGCCTGCTCGGGCGGAATGATCCTCGTCACTGTCACGGACAATGGCCCCGGTGTGCCGGCGGATCGTCTGGAGAAAATTTTTCAGCCGTTTTACAGTTCGAAGCAACAAGGCCTGGGCATGGGGCTTGCCGTAAGCCGTACCCTCATCGATGCGCACGGCGGACGCATGTGGGCCGCAAAAAACCGTCCTCGTGGCGCCAAAATCTGCATCGAGCTGCCGGCGCAGACCACCGACAAGAACCGGGTGTCCAGTGGCAGTCCAGCGCTATTGCGTACACCTGAGCCTGGAAGTGATCGAGCGACGGCGGCCATCCGAGATGATGGTCAGGGACAGCGAAGCGTGTGATGCCGGCACTGGACCAGCGCTTACCCCCGACCGTGTTCATCGTCGATGACGACGAATCGGTCCGACGCGGCCTGGCCCGTTTGATCAAGTCCGCGGGTATGGCGGTGGTTTCCTTCGCATCGGCGCAGGAGTTTGTTCAGTCTTATCCACGCGACGTCCCAGGTTGTCTCTTGCTCGACATCCAGATGCCCGGCATGAGCGGTCTGGAGTTGCAGGAGCAAATGGCTCGTTACCAGATCGACCTACCGGTCATCTTTCTGACAGGGCATGCCGAGGTCCCGGCAAGCGTGCGCGCCATGAAAAGGGGCGCCACGGATTTTCTGCAGAAACCGGTGGACGGGCAAGTGCTCATCGAGACCATTTCTCAGGCCATGGCAACTAATCGGCTAGCGCGCGAGAAAGGCCGCGTCGTCAAGGATATACAACGGCGAGTTGAGCGGCTTACCGAGCGAGAACGGGAAGTTATGGAAGGCGTGATCGCTGGTCTGCTGAACAAGCAGATCGCCGACCGGCTCCAGATCGCGGAGAAGACCGTGAAAGTGCATCGCCGCCGGGTTATGGAAAAGCTTGTCGTGAAGTCCGTCGCCGAGCTGGTCCGCCTGGTCACGAAAGTGGGCCGGTAGCCGCGCCCCTGCATGTACGCCATATGAGGAGCAGCGCATTGCCGCGCGCATGTGGCGCTGATCCGGGCCACCGCACGCTCCTTCGGGGTTTGTAAGGCAGTGGCGCGATTATGTCCGTGCCTATTATTACCGAAATGCGGTAATATTTGGTAACGAAATGGGAGTTTTATAGTCATGGGCAAGAACACCAGCATTTCGCTTGGCGAGCATTTCGAGGGCTTTATCGCCGATCAGGTCAAGGCGGGGCGCTATGGTTCGGCCAGTGAGGTCGTTCGGGCGGGCCTGCGCCTGCTCGAAGAACACGAGCGCAAGCTCGAAGCCTTGCGCCGGGCCTTGATCGAGGGCGAGAAAAGTGGCGATGCCGGGCCTCTGAACATGGAGGAGATCAAGCGCAAGGGACGTGAGCAAGCCCGGTTAGCAGGGGTGGATGTATAAGATTCACAAGAGCGCCAAGGCCGCGGAAGACCTTGCCGGCATCTGGGTCTATAGCCTGCGGGAATGGGGTATAGAACAGGCGGATCGGTACCTCGACGAGCGGGAAGCAGGGCTAGCGCAGCTCAAGACGAATCCAAAGCTCGGCAAACCCCGGGATGAGCTTCAACCCGGCTGCTTCTCCCCGCGGGTCCACCAGTACATCGCCTACTACGTGGTTACCTCGTCCGCTGTTCGCATCCTGCGCGTACTTCATGCGCGGATGGACCCAAGCAGGCACATTTAGTGGTTGGTTGCCAAGCGTGGCGCGGTGGTAGGCGGAGCGGTCCTGTTAGCTGGTGCCTGGTGCTTCGCCGATGGCCGCGCATGTTTCAGCGAGGATCGTTTTCCACCGGTGCGGTCAGCCGCTGTGCGACGAAGGCGCTGACGAGCACCGCGACGACGACCGCGACGTAGAACTGGCCTGCCATCGCTTCGACGATCGCGATGCTCCGTGCGAAGGGCGTGGCCGGCACGATGTCGCCATAGCCCAACGTCGCGAGTGTCACGAAGCTAAAGTAGATCATGTCGAGTTGCACCGGATGGCTGGTCGGCGTCACCGTATCCGGTAGACGAAGCGACGTGGGGTTCGCAAGATACAGCATTGTGTAGATCTGCGCGAACAGGAATCCAAGCAACTGGTACGCGACGACCGATGCGAAGATACCGTCGACGGTGACGCGTTTATCACGAAAGACGACCGACAGGATGGTCGCGGTGCACATCCCGATCAGCAGCGAGTGTGCACCGATGCCGAAGAGCTTGCATTGCATCGCGAACGTATCGTGGACGTGGAGGTCCTCGACCAATAGGCCGAGCGTCGACATCATCCACAGCGCCCAACCGATCGGTCGAATGAAGCGCGCCGCCGGTAACGCCGAGTCGCCGACCAGCATAATGTTGAGCAACAGGAACGAGACGACCGCCTTAACGAGCAGCGCGTGGTTCAGGAACGGCAGCAGCAACAGGAACAGCGGAAACAGCACGGCGAGCTGGGCGTACTGCCAGCCGGAGAATCGCGATCGCACGGCAGATATGCGTGTGCCGAACGTGTCACTCAGCGTGCGCATCGTTTTGGTATCCACGCTCCGGCGAGAGGACTGCCTAGCCAGCCCCCTAATTGACGGCGTAGCCGCGCCCCTGCATGCACGCCGCAAACGCCCTTTTATATTGGGCGAGCTCGCCTGAAACCTGCGCCCGTTCCACTTCGCTGCGTTGCTCCGCCCGTGCCCGATCGTGGCGCTGGCGTATTTCGCCTCCCACGCCCTGGAAGGACAACCATGAGACGTCCGTTATCCACGCTGCGTGGGGTCTGCACAACCGTTTCAGGCAGTGCTGCATGCCTTATCGGCTCGGGCAAATATAGAGTAGCTCGGTAG
>JAKDMK010000214.1 GCA_030452365.1 Nitrococcus sp. | reverse complement strand
ACGCCACATCCGGGATCATCACGACGCCGCGGCTCGCCTTCACCGCGCCCTCAGCCAGGCCGGCAACCACCACATCGATACCGGCGCGGCGCAGCAGATCGATTATCGTCACAGCCTCGATCTCTTCGCAGCCCTCGGCCAGCGGCACAAGGACACAGGCCATGGTTTACCTCCCCTGCCACCCGGCCATAGGTCTTTCGCCAAGGGGGGCAGGCATGTTGCCGCTAGCCGCTGCGGTGTCTAAGAATGCTCAAGCCCTTGAGCAGATTCAACGCCTCCGACAAGGCATAATCCTCACTGGCCAAGACCTTATCGGCCGCTGTGCCATCGCTTTTACCGTTTGACTTGGCATCCTGCCCATTTTGCAGATGTCGGCTGAGATCCGCCTCAGTTAGCATGCCCACGCCGTCATCAGCCGCCTTGGTCACCTTGACGTTGTCCACGAAGACGTCGGGCACGATGCCCTGCGCCTGAATCGAGCGACCGTTCGGCGTGTAATAGCGCGCCGTGGTGAGCTTGATGGCGCCGCCGTCGCGCAACGGCAGGATGGTTTGTACCGAACCCTTGCCGAATGTCTTACTTCCCATGATCACCGCACGGTTGTGGTCCTGCAGCGCACCGGCCACGATCTCCGATGCGGAGGCGGAGCCACCATTAACCAGCACGACTATAGGAGCGCCATTGATCATATCGTCCAGGTTGGCGGTGAAGCTCATATCGGCACTATCGATACGACCTTGTGTATAGACGATACGCCCCTCAGTGAGAAAGGCGTCTGCGACCTCCACCGCGGCATCGAGGATGCCGCCTGGGTTATTGCGCAGATCCAACACCAGGCCCTGCAGCTTGCCGGGAACCTGCTCTTTCAGATCGTCGAGCGCAGTAATCACGTCTTCACCAGTATGCGACTGAAACTGGGTAATGCGCAGATAGCCATAACCGGGCGCCAGCATTCGCGATTTAACGCTGTCCACCGTGATAATTGCGCGCTCGATGGTCACATCGAACGGCTTGTTCTCGTTGTCTCGAACCAGCGTCAGCTTAATTGTGGTTCCCGGCTCACCGCGCATCAGGGTTACGGCCTCGCTGAGCGTCATCCCCTTTACCGGCTTGTCGTCGATCCGGATTATCATATCCCCAGCCTGGATGCCCGCCCTCGCGGCCGGCGTGTCATCTATAGGCGCGATGACCTTGACGAAGCCATTCTCCATCCCGACCTCGATACCGAGGCCTCCGAATTCGCCACGAGTCCCCACCTGCAGATCTTTATACTCTTCCTTGTTCAGGTAGGCGGAGTGAGGATCCAGTCCGGAGAGCATGCCGCGGATCGCATTCTCCAGCAGCATGTCCTCCTCTACCGGCTCGACGTAGTCTCGCTTGACACGGACCAGTACCTCAGTGAAGGTGCGTAGCTCATCAAGCGGGAGCTCCGCTTGCGGGGCCTGTCGCTGCGCCCATGCGCTGTGACCGAATGTGGCGCAAGAGCCGAACACAATGCCGGCGCACAGCGCATACAGGGACTTCCTGATTCGCATATCCACTCTCTGTATAGACTTTTGTCGGGAGGGCCTGTTGACATTCATCCGCGAAGCCGTGGGTGGATGTCAATGGACCCTGGACAGCGCGCGCCGATGACTCAGCCGTGCTGCTCTATAGGCCGTAACCAAGCCAACGGGTCGTCGGGTTTACCGCGCACGCGCACCTCGAAGTAGAGCCCCGCCTCGCTCTGCCCGCCGCTGGTTCCGACCGAGGCAATGACTTCGCCGGCCTCGACCCAAGCGCCAGTCTCCTTGTACAAGGTTTGATTATGGCCGTACAGAGTCATGTAGCCGCGGCCATGATCAATAATGAGCAGCAACCCGAGTCCTCGCAACCAATCGGCGAATACCACCCGCCCGGCGGCAACCGCGCGCACCGCGCTACCCTCGGCGGCGGCAATAAATACGCCGTGCCAAAGCAGGCCGTCGCCGTCACGCTCGGTACCGTATTGAGCGGTCAGCTCGCCCGCCAAGGGCCAAGCCAGCTGGCCTTTGCGGGCTGCAAACGGCCGCTCGCCGGAGTCTTCGCCGGGAATATCGGCCAAGGTGCGCAAACGCTGTACTAGTTTCGTCAGCTCAATCTCGTTGCCTTGCAGCCGCTGCAATCGCCGCCCCCGGTCGGCCATGCGCCCGCGCAGCTGCTGTAGTAATTCCGCCCGTTGCCGACGAGCTCGCTGCAAATCCTGTTGCCGAGCTACACGCTCTCGCTTGAGCTGCGCTAGCTCGGCAAGCTCGGCCTGCAGCTTCTGCTCGAGTGAGTGTATCGATTTCAACGCCTGCACGCTCTGCTGGATACGCTCGCTACGTGCGTTGTTGAAATATTCATAGTAGACCTGGACCCGTTCAAGGCGATTCGGGTCTTCTTGATTCAGGATAAGGCGCAGGTATTGACCGCGACCAAGCGTATAGGCGGAGACAATCTGCCGGGCTAACGTATCGCGCTGCCGCGCGAGCTGCTCCGACCGGCGCTGATAGCGCACTTGCAGCTTGGCGGCTCGGTGCCGGCGCGCCTGAATCTCTCGCTCCAGCTCGTGCACGCCGGCGGCGACTCTGCCGACGGTTTCATCAAGCTGTTGCAACTGCTGTGTGAAGCTGTCTGCGCGCTCGTGATCGGCGCGCAGCTCGTCGCGGATACGGGCGATATCCGCACGCAGCTTCTCAAGCTGCTCCGCTTTGCTATCATAGCCCCCGCCGGCGGCGCTGCCCGCGGATACCAACAAGGCCAGCATGGCCGCAATGAAACCGGCCAGTATTCGCATGCGATACGATCCGTGTTTCGGCCCCCCTGCATTGTGTTTCATCGACGGCTGACGACAGTATAATGCCCAAGTCTAACAAGCGCTGTGAATACCCGAAACCAATCGGCTCTCGCAAGCGCTCGGATCCACGGGTCGATCGCTGCCTGGGTGAGTGATTTGCGCATGCAGTATCCTGTGGAGCATCTTTCGGTACATACGAGCATAACGATCGTTTATGGCGCAGCTCTTTGAATTCGCCGGCAACCACTGGGCGCTCTGTATCGCCCTGGTGGTGATCCTCGCCGCTATCATTGCCAATGAACTCCTGCTGATGCTCCAAGGGGGGAGGGCATTGGAACCGGATCAAGCCACTCGGCTGTATAACCGTGACGACGCCGTGTTCGTCGATCTGCGCGCGGAGAACGCCTATTTATCGGCCCATCTGCCGGGCGCCGTGAGTTTGCCGCTGGCCCAGTTGGAACAGAAACTGGAAAAGCTCAAGCAGTATGGGGAGCGACCCGTTATTCTCTACGACGAAACCGGTTACCAGTCTCGTAGAGCCGGATCCAAGCTCAAAAAGCTGGGCATCGCGAATGTTTATCAACTCAAGGGTGGCTTTGGCGCTTGGCAGGGCGCCGGACTGCCGACGAAGAGCAAGTAAGGCTTGCCGGTGGAACAGGGAGCGTGAACCATGCCTGAAGCAGACGTCAACAGCCGATCCAGCGATACCCAGCAACAATTCGTTATCCAAAAAGTCTATCTCAAGGATGCCTCTCTGGAGATTCCCAATGCGCCGGAAATCTTTCGCGCGGAATGGCGGCCGCAAGCCGACGTCAAGCTGGATACCGAGCACCGGCTTTTGGATGAGACCGCTTATGAGGTAATCATCACCGCCACGGTGACCACCAAGCTCGACGGCAAGACTGCCTACCTTTGCGAAGTCCACGCGGCGGGAATCTTCACAATCGCGGGCTTTGACAACAAAATGCTGGCCAGTCTGCTCGGAAGCTACTGCCCCGCGATACTGTTTCCCTATGCCCGCGAGGCCATCTCCGATTTCACTAGCCGGGCCGGTTTTCCGGCCATGGTTCTGGCACCCGTGAACTTCGACGTGGTCTATGCCCAGCAGCTCGCCGAGCAACAGCAACGCCAGACGAGCGAATCGCGGTAGCACGCCAAATGCATCGTTCCGACACGATCACAGTGGTCGGTGCGGGCTCTTGGGGAACCGCCCTTGCAGTGATCCTCGCGCGCAATGGCCATCGCGTTCATCTCTGGGGGCACAATCCGGGGCATATCGCGCGCATGCTCCGGGAGCGCGCGAACAGCCGCTATCTTCCAGAGACCACATTGCCGGAGCGGCTGCGGCCCATCGCCGACCTGGGAACGGCTCTATGTGGCGTGCGCGACGTGATGGTGGTGGTGCCCAGCGCCGCATTCGCCGACGTGATCGAGCAAGCCGCACCGCTTCTTGCCAAGGATGCCCGGGTCGCCTGGGCAACCAAAGGGCTCGAAACGGGCACGGGTGACCCCCTGCATTGCTCGGCCGAGCGGATATTGCCCGGGCGTGTCCTGGCAGTGCTCTCCGGCCCGAGCTTCGCGCGCGAGGTAGCCAAAGGGCTCCCGACGGCCGTCACCGTGGCATCCCGCGATGGCGCATTCGCTCAGGAGCTGGCCGCGGCGTTCCATAACGCGAGCTTCCGCGTCTATACCAGCGACGACGTTCTTGGGGTGGAGCTCGGTGGAGCGGTAAAGAACGTGCTGGCGATCGCCACCGGCATGGCCGATGGGCTCGGTATGGGCGCCAATGCGCGCGCGGGCCTGATCACACGCGGGCTCGCCGAGCTACGCCGGCTTGGCAGGGCCATGCAGGCGCGCTCGGAGACGTTCATGGGCCTCTCCGGCGTAGGCGATCTCATCCTCACCTGCACCGATGATCAGTCCCGCAATCGGCGCCTGGGTCTTGCGCTGGGTCAAGGCTTGCAAGCGGCTACGGCATTACGACAAATCGGCCAAACGGTGGAGGGCTTGCGAACGAGCGCGGATGTCTACCGCTTAGCGACGAAGGTAGGCATCGAGATGCCCATCTGCGAGCAGGTCCATCTCGTATTATCAGGCCAACTCAGCGCGCAGGAGGCCGCCGATAATCTTATGTTGCGCGAGCGCAAGTCAGAGCTCGAATGAAAGCAATTGCGAAATTAGGGTCAGACTGCTATTTTATGCTACGCTTCGGCTGATACCCAGACTGAAC
>JAKDMK010000213.1 GCA_030452365.1 Nitrococcus sp. | reverse complement strand
TTAGTGAGCGGGGCGCGGAGCTCAAGCTGATAAAGGTGCATCGGCTCCTGGGGCGCGGACGGAAGCAGCCCGCTGCAGCCGGTCAGCAGCATCATCGTGGCAAGTAAGGCGTGTCTAGGCACGTCGCTCTACCCCTCTGCGTACTTATTCCTCGCCGGGACCCGCTGCGCGGCGGTTAGTACCCCGCAGCAGGACGGCGGGATCGCGCTCGATCTCCTGAACCAGGCGGTCGATGTGGCTTGCCGTCTGGCGGATTTCGGCAAAGAGCGCATCGAGTTTCGGTAGGGTGGTGCGAAGCATTTGATTTAACGCGGTCTGACCGGAATGGCCAAGCGCCGTCAGACTCTCGGCGGTCTGACTCAGCTTCTGACTGAGGCGATCCAGCTTTTCGAGGGACTTCGGCAAGCGTGCTGTGATCTGGGCAGTGTTCTGGGTGATCTCTTGCACATGGGCCAGAATCTGATCGATGTTTTCGCTGTTGCTGGCCAGCGTGCCGGTCAATCGCGCGAGGTTGGACAGGATGTCCGTCAACGCTTGGCGATTGTGCTCCGAGAGCAGAGCGTTAACCTGCTCGGCGATTTGGTTCAATGTGCCAATGCCCTGGGTGATCGCCTTGTCGACTTGTGTCAACAGGGATTTCCCCGATTGAATGACGGGGTAGGGTTCACCCACGGGCGTCGCGGGTGGGGGTGCGCTCGGATCGTAGCCGGAGAGCTCGACCGAAGTCGCGCCCGTTAACCCGTGCAGCTGCAAAGTGGCAACCGTAGCGGCGCTAACGGGGGTGGATTGCTCTATGGCGAGCACCAGCTGTATGCGCTTGGGGTTGCGGCGGTCGATCGCGATATCAGCAACCCGGCCCACATGGACCCCTTTATAGGTCACCCGCGCACCGGTATTGACTCCGGCGACCGATTCGGTCGTGTAGACCGAGTAATACTGGAGGCTTGCCGCGTCTTGCAAGCCGCCACTGAACCACAACGCCGCCGCGACCAGGCCGACGGCGAGGACAACAACGAACAGACCTACCAGTGTGTAGCTTACTCTTGATCCCATTGGGCCCTCGCCCGCTGCATGCGAACGCCCCCGAAATAGTGGCGTACCGTGGGCTGCAGCGATCGGGAAAGCTCATGCGCGCTGCCAGAGGCAAGAACGCTACCTTCGCCGATGAAAACGATCTCATCGGCGATTTCCCACAACGAAACCGGATCATGGGTAACCAGAATCACGGTCAGCCCCAGCAGCTCGCGCAAGTGGACGATCAGCTTGTCGAACGCCGTTGCGCCTACGGGATCGAGCCCCGCCGTGGGTTCGTCCAGGAACAGCAATTCAGGATCCAGCGCGAGTGAGCGTGCGAGCGCCGCGCGCTTGGTCATGCCCCCGGAGAGCTCGCTTGGGTAGAGCGTGGCTGCATCCGGGGCGAGGCCGGCCAAGCGAATCTTGATGCGCGCGATCTCGCGAATGATCGAACGCGGCAGAGCGGTGTATTCCAGCAATGGAAACGCGACGTTCTCCAGCACCGTCATTCCAGTAAATAGCGCGCCGCGCTGGAACATCACGCCCATGCGCCCGCGCAGTTCGTGCTCGTCGGATCGGGAGAGCTTGGCCGTGGTTTGGCCGAAGATCTCGATGGTGCCCGCGGCAGGCGGCAGCAGCAATGCCATCGCCTGCAACAGAACGGTTTTGCCCGAACCGCTGCTGCCGGCGATGGCGGTGAGCCGCCCGGCTTGGACATCCAGATCCAGCCCGTTGTGCACGCTGCGCTCGCCAAGCCGAGTCACTAGGCCGCGAATCCGTATTGCCGGAGCCGTCATGATCAAAGGCCCAGCCAGCTGAAAAAGGCGATCGAGAACACGGCGTCAGCCACGATGACCCAGAATATGCCCTGGACCACGCTGATGGTGGTATATCGGCCGACCTCGTCGGCGCTGTGACGCACCTTGAAGCCCTGATAACAGCCAATGCTGGCAATCAACGCGGCGAATACCGGGGCCTTGACGATTCCGAGCCAGAACATGGTCGAGGGTACGGCGATTGGTAGCCTTTGCAGGAAGAGGTCGAAGTCCACCCCGTACAGGAGATGGGCAATCAGCATGCCGCCCAGCAGGCCCATTGCGTCCGCCCAGAGCGTAAGCAGCGGCAATGCGATAACGAGCGCCAGCATTTTGGGCAGCACCAGGATCTCGAACGGGGTAACCCCCATGGTACGCAACGCATCGATCTCCTCGGTGAGCTGCATGGTCGCGATCTGCGCGGTGTAGGCGGAGCCGGTGCGCCCGGCGACGATGACCGCGGTCATCAATGGACCCATCTCACGCAGGATGATGACGCCCAGCAGATCGACCAGGAAAACATTGGCTCCGTAAGCCTGCAGAATATCGCCGCTCTGATAGGCCATGACGATGCCGATCAGAAAGGCGAGCAGGCCGATGATCGGTATCGCCATGACCCCGGCGCGTTCGAGCTCGACGGCGATCTCATGCCAGCGCAGGTGCTGCGGGCGCAGCACCCGGGGCAGGCTGTCAAGGGTTACGCGACCGATGAAGGCCAGATATTCGATGACTCCGAGCCACCCGCGAGCGACCCTGCGGCCCAACCGCTCCAGGGGGTTGCCGCGCGCCCGCGGCGGCAGCGCCCGGATCTCGCTGGCGGCGAGCTTGAGAATGGCATGCTGCTCGAGGCTCGCGTCTTCTACCTGCACGCTCGCGCCGCCGGCGCGCAATTGACGGCAGAGCCGTTGCACAACCACCGCGCCGGCGGTGTCTAGACCGGAGATTTCGGCCAGGCTGATCCGCCAAGCGCCAGTTACCATCGGTACTGCGCGCCGGGTTTGACGCCCGACGCCGGCAAGCCGCTCCAAGGTCCAGTCCCCCGAGAAGATGACCCGCCGCTGCGCAATCTGCCACCTCAGCTTGGGCTCATCCTCGGCGCTTGTAGACCCCCGCCTAATGGTCTGCGTCCCCATCGCGGTTCTTGTCGAATCGCTCAGCGCTCAGGGTCCGGTCAAGCGCCTGACGCCAGCCGAGCAGGCAGCGTTCGCGCTCGCTTGCGCTAATGCTCGGCTGATAGCGAGCATTGGCCTGCCAATGATGTCGAAGATCATCCAGTGAAGACCAAATACCCGCCTGCAACCCTGCCAGGTAGGCGGCGCCAAGGGCGGTGGTTTCGATCACGCGTGGCCGCTCCACGATCAGGCCGACCAGATCCGCAAGGCGCTGCAGCAGCCAGGCGTTGGCAGCCATGCCTCCGTCGACTCGTAGCTCGTGGGGAGCCTTGCCAGCGTCGTTTGCCATGGCGACCATGAGGTCATGAGTCTGGTAGCAGACCGACTCAAGCGCCGCGCGGGCGATCTCTACCGGGCCGGTATCATGAGTGATGCCGAACAGCGCGCCGCGGGCATGGGGATCCCAATGCGGTGCGCCGAGCCCAGTGAATGCCGGCACGAGATAAACGCCTTTGTTCGATTCGAGCCGACGTGCGAACTCCTCACTCTCCGCCGCATCGCGCAGCAGCCCGAGTGAGTCGCGCAGCCATTTGATCGCCGCCCCGGCAATAAAAATCGAGCCCTCCAAGGCATATGTCGGCTCGCCGCCGATGCGATAGGCAAGCGTGGTGAGCAAGCGGTTGCGCGAGCGCACTGGCTCGGCGCCGGTATTGAGCAGAGCGAAGCAGCCCGTTCCGTAAGTGCTCTTGACCATGCCGGGGCTGAAGCAGCTTTGCCCCACCATGGCGGCGTGCTGATCGCCGGCGATACCCTGAACGGGCAGCGCTCGTTCGAACCCGGCCGCTTGCGTGTGGCCGAAATCAGCCGCGCAGTCACGTACTTCGGGCAACAACCCGGCCGGCACATGGAACAGCGCCAGCAGCTCTTCATCCCACTGCTGGGTGTGGATATTGAACAGCAAAGTGCGGCAGGCATTGGTGGCATCGGTTGCATGCACGCGCCCGCCGCTGAGCCGCCACAACAAGTAGCTATCGACCGTACCGAATGCCAACCGGCCAGTTTCAGCGCGCCGGCGCGTGCTCTGGACATTGTTCAGAATCCAGGCGAGCTTGGTTGCCGCGAAATAGGGGTCCAGCAGCAGCCCGGTGCGGGCGGTGACCTCCGCCTCGTATCCTTGTTCGCTAAGACGCGCGCAATGCTCTGCCGTGCGTCGATCCTGCCAGACGATGGCGTTGTAAACCGGCTCTCCAGTCTGCCTATCCCAGACCAGCGTGGTTTCACGCTGATTGGTAATACCCATGGTAAGTATCTCGGCGCCCGCCGCCTGCGCCCGCGCGGAGGCTTCGCGGCAGACGGCGAGCGTTGAATGCCAGATGTCCTGCGGCCGCTGCTCCACCCACCCGGCCTGTGGATAGAGCTGAGGAAGTTCCTGCTGTGCCGCAGCCACTATACTCCCCGTAGTGTCGAAGACGATCGCGCGGGAGCTGGTCGTGCCTTGATCGACGGCGAGAATGGCCTGGCGCTTTGCCATGTTTTACCTCTGCAATCTCCACCTCGGTAGTAGCGTAGCCGCCGGGGTCATAGGTGTTGCGCCCCGAGGCAAGCCTCATCGGGTTGGAATGTTTCGTCAGTGGCGGGAAATGTCAAGGTTTGCCTCGGGCGATCCCATCATGGGCTTGTCCGTGCCGGGCACGCCAAGCGCGCGGCATCCGAGGACTCCAGTAGGCCAGTGGATTCACGGTTTCGAGAGGTATTCATTCACCGAGGAATTTCTGAATTTGTGAATTCGCTCGCAGATTTTACGTTCGAGTGCAGCTATATTGCCTCGCAATCATGCTCGGTGCGAATAGCACTGGTGTGAATTGATGGGAGTGATGTAACCGTTGCTGCGAGTGGTAGTTGAGATTGGCCCGAGCCTGGTGGCTCGGGCTTTTTTTTGGCGCTCGCGGGGACCTTTGGCCAGCCAAGAAGGAGGCCGCGGCAATGGCAATGCAGATCGAAACAAGAATACATATCACAGAAAATCAATAACTTACCTATTGCAATTGCCGTCTCTGGCGCCTATGGTACAGATATCAGTTGACCAGGGAGTCTAGCCATGAAAGG
>JAKDMK010000212.1 GCA_030452365.1 Nitrococcus sp. | reverse complement strand
TCGCTGCACTGGCTTAGCGGCAGTCAGCCCACGTCGAGTTGCACCGAGTAGCGCCACCGCGCCGCTTCGTTTTCTTGATTGGACCACGCCTGATCGTACACAGCCAGAATTGTTGAAGTTCCCCACCAGGTAGCCGTGCAGCGTAAAAACGGCTGGAGCGGGCGGTTGCGACGTCGCTGCGAATGCACCGCAGGCTTGCCATCAGCAAGGATGGACTCTAGACTTACACATGTCCTACTCATGTGCAGATCAGGAAATGACTGGAAATCTGGTGCGCAAAAACCATTTGCTCTCACCGGCGCAGGTAGAGAAAGTCGCCCATCTCGCGCGTTCCCAGCGGGTTTCCGCCGGCGAGATTGTGCGCCGCGCGATCGATGCCTACCCCGGAGCCGCGACCTCGAATGAGGAGATCGAGGCACTCGGCATGCTGAGCGCAATGCTCAGGCAAACGATTGGCGAGATCGAGCAGGCTCGCGAAGAGCTGCGTGGGCTATACCGGCGGCTGACGGATGCAGGCCGCGAGGATGAGGTACGCCGGCAAGCCCGAGAGGCCATTGGGCAGTGCCCGGAGCTTGTCGCGGCGCTACGCCGGCTGCTGGGCGGGGGGCTTCACGAGGTGTTGGGCGCGAAGGGTCCGGCGCGATGAGCAGTTTGCTCGACTATGTCCGCGAGATCGTTATGCTCACCGAGCGCGTCGGAGAGCTGCGTCAAGATGTGCGCGGGCTGGCAGCGGAGGTCGAGAACACGCGGGAGCGACTGATCGTTATAGAGACGCTGATCGAGAGCGCGACCGGCCGGCAGCTTCCCCGTCTCGGTCGTCAAATATAAGCGGTCAGGCACCTGCGCATGCGAGGGGCACACGCCGTTTGATCGATGTGCTTTTTTCGACCTATGTGTAAGCCGAAGCTTTAACGTAGCCCTTGTTTGTCGCCGTCGCTGAGCAGGCTGGCGCGATACGAATACCCAAAGTAAATCAAAAGACCGATGCCGTTCCAGATCAGGAAGGCAAGCCAGGTCGTGCGCTGCAGATTGATCATCAGATACAGACAGCCGAGGATACCGAGCACCGGCAGCACGGGACCGCCCGGCACCTTAAACGGGCGCGGCAGCTCGGGGCGGGCGCGGCGCAGCACCAACACGCCGGCGCAGACCACGGCGAAGGCCCCCAGGGTGCCGATGTTGGTGAGCTCAGCCAGATCACCCAGCGGAATCAGCCCGGCAATCAGCGCCATGGTGACGCCCATCAGTACGATGGCGCGCACTGGGCTCTTGGTGCGCGGGCTGATGTGGGCGAAAAAGCGCGGAATCAGGCCGTCGCGCGAAATGGCGAACAGAACGCGGGTAAGCCCGTAGTAGAGCACCAGCATCACGGTGGTAAGGCCGGCGATGGCGCCCAGCGCGATGACACCGGCCGCCCAGTTCACACCCACGTGCAGCAGCGCATCGGAGATGGGTGAGGGCGTGTTGAGCAGCGTGTAATGCATAACACCGGTCAACAAGCCCGACACCACGATGTACAGCGCGGTACAAATGCCAAGCGAGGCGAGAATGCCGATCGGCAGATCGCGCTGCGGGTTGGCCGTTTCCTCCGCGGCGGTGGAAACCGCGTCAAATCCTATGTAGGCAAAAAACACGATGGCGGCACCAGCGGCAATGCCGTGCCAGCCGAAGGCCGCCTCACCGCGCGCGTTCAGGGCCGGTTCGGGGATAAAGGGCACCCAATTGCTCGGGTCCACATGAAACGCCGCAACGGCGATGAACAGCAGTACCACACTCACTTTGATGCATACCACGACGGCGTTGAACAGCGCGCTCATCTTGGCGCCGGAGAGCAGCAATCCACCCAGCGAAAGGATGATCAGGGCAGCCGGTAGGTTGATGATGCCGGGGTTGTCCGCATGCAAAGGCGAGTGTAGCAGGGCGCCGGGCAGGCCCCAGCCCATGGCTTGCAGGGCGTTGTCCACATATCCCGCCCAGCCGACCGAGACGGCGGAAATGGCGATGGTGTATTCCAGGATCAGCATCCAACCGATGACCCAGGCCGGAAATTCGCCGAAGCCGGCGTAACCATATGAATATGCGCTGCCACTGCCGCCAATGGAGGAGGCGAGCTCCGCATAGGCCAGCGCTGCGCAGGTGCAGACCGCGCCAGCCAGCACGAAGGACAAGACCAGCGCCGGACCGGCGTAATTGGCCGCGCCTATGCCGGTGAGCACGAAGATGCCGGTGCCGATAATGGCGCCGATGCCCATCAGGGTCAGATGCACGGGACCCAGCACCCGCTTTAAGCCAGTGTCTTTGGTGAGATCGGTCTCAATCGGTTTAGTACGAAGCAAATCCATTGCGCTCAAGAACCTCGCGCAGGCGGCTCAGACTACTCTCCACCATTGGGTGCGTTTGCGAAGCGACGGAGTCGACAAACTCAAATATTGCGGGCTTGGCATAATCTTCTTTGTCAAGGCGATAAATCTCAAGAACCCGTTCGCCCGGATGTACGATCCAGTATTCCATAACACCGCTGCGCTCATAGAGATTCCGTTTCACACCCTGGTCATGGCCCGCAGTTGCGGGCGAGGTCACCTCGATCGCCCGCGACTACTCCTTCCACGGCAGCTCGACTCGTTGCAGCTCGGCATACCAGTGATCGCGTGGGACATGGTCATAGCCTTGCGTGGTCTCAAGCCGTGTATGCCCCGCGCTCCGACCACGATGCTTGAGGCTGATCCCAGCGTAATCGCCCTTGTGCGTGATGCCTGTGTGCCGCAGCCAATGGGTCGACGCCCGGCGCAGATGCGTCGCCCCGTCCGGGTTTGATATCTCCAACTCCTCGGCGGCCCCTGCAAAGATTCTTTTCACCAGTACGTAGAGCATCTTATCGGTAATGGCCCGCGTGCCCTCTAGGCGGCCGATGAGCGCCGTTGTGTCCTCGCCGGCGGGGCAGGGCAGCAACCCCTTGTGGCGACGATAGCGTGCAAGCGCCTCGATCACGGAGACCGGCACCGGGATGGTGCGCACCTTGCCGCCTTTGCCGGTGAGCGTGGCCCACCACTGGGAACCGCTCGGGCGCTGCACCTGATGGAAGATTGACTGGGTGTGCCCGCAGGCCTCGGCGCGGCGTAAGTCGAGTCCGTAGAGCAGCGAGAGCAGCCAGCGGGCACGCTCGAAGTGTGCGATCTCGCGGGCGCTGCGCTGCGGCCAGGCTTCGACGTGTGCACAGGTGTGCTGCCAGAGATCAAGGTCGAGGTAGCGCTCGATCACCGGCGCGCCAGCCATTGCCTTCGAGAGCTGCAGATCGGCGAGCTTGAGCGGATTGGCGCGAAAATACCCCGCCTCATGCAGAAAACCAAGGAGGCTCCCAATCGCCCGCAGCGCAGTCTCCCGACTCGATGCCTTCAAGGGTCCGGTGAACGCTCGCCAGTCCGGCGTGCCGCGCGGTGCACGCGACCCAACCCAGCGCTCGCGCGGCCGCGGGTCAGTGAGGAACTTCACGTAGGCGACGTAGTCGGCCGGCATGAGCTGCGAGAGACACTTCCCGCGCTCGATCGCGGCCCACAGGATCAGCCGCTCGGCGTTTAGCCAATAGCTTTGAAGCGTGTGCGGGCTTTTCCCGAGCACGCGCAGGGCAAGCCACTGACAGACCGCTTCAAGATCAGTGCGGGCCTCAATCAGCGGCTCGCCTGCACCCCGCAGCGCCCCGCTGCCGCCGGTGGCGATGGCGGGCATGGGAGCGCCGGGGCGCACGCGCAGCACGGCGCTACCAGGCGGGAAGGGGAGAGCGGTCGTATCCATGGGCGGTCTCTGAGTGTTGAAGCGGTGGATTCTGCTTTAAATTCGCCATTAGGACAATAATGACTATTTTACTGGCAGTAACGTAACGTATACACTATGTAACGAAACAGCTAACGTTACGATATAACCCATGGGACGCAAGGCTACGGTGGAACAAGAGGAGGTCATCCGCGCCGCGATCGAGCTCGTCAAGGCGCGCAAGCACGCCTCGGTGCGCAATGTGCGCGCCGCACTCGGCGATCGCGGCAACGTGGGCACGATCAGCGCCATGATCGAGCACTGGTGCGCGAGCCTCGACCCTGAGAGCCGCGATCTGCTGCCGCCGCGAGTGCCCGCCGAGCTCATCGAGCCGTTGTTGTCGCTGTGGGACGTGGCGATCGCCGAAGCCGGTCGCCGGCACGAGGAGGCGAGGGCCCAGGCGCGCGGCGAGATCGAAGAAGCACAGACGGCACGGCGCCAGGCAGAGGAGGGCAGAGCGGCCGCGCAAGCCGAGCAACGGCGATTGGCGGACCTGCTCGATGAGCGCGGAAAGCTTTTGGAGGCCGTCCAGGCGGAGCGCGAAGAGGTTAGCGCGAAGGCCCAGGCGCTCGAAGCCCAGTTGCGCGAGGCCGTGCAAGCAAGAGACTCTGAGCGGGCGCAGGCCGAGCAGGTGCACGCGGCGTTACGCAAGGAGAATGAGCGTCTGGCAGAGGTGCTACGCCACGAGCGCGAGCGCTTCGATGCGCAGCAGGCGTATTGGGCCAAGCAGGTCGACCAAGCGCGGGAGGAGGCGCGGGCGCTGCAGGCCCAGGCCGAGCGGGAGCGTCAGGCTGCCGCGAGCAAGTTGGCCGAGTATCAGAAGCGCGTGGAGGATAAAGGGGGTGAGTTGCTGGAGGCGCAACAATCGCTCATCGAGATCCGGGCGCAGCACGAGGCGCTACAGAGCCGGCTGACGGAGCAAACGCGGTGGCTTGAGCAACGGTGCCAGGAGCTTGCTGCGGCCCGGCAGAGCTGGATCGAAGAGCGCCGCGAGCTGCAAAGCGCGTTGCGGAACGTCCAGAAGCGGGTTCAGGCGCTCGGCACCACCAATGCGCGGTTGCTCGAACGGTGGAAACAGGCGTGGAAGCGTGGGCAGGCAGGGGAGGGGGCTGAGTCGCGGCAACCAGACCGGTAGGTGTCGCCTGTCGGCCAGCGGCGATTGATCCAGCTTCGTGGGCACCGGGTGTTTTGGCTGAGGGTCTATACCAACAACTACTTGGTTTTCGGCGTGCCTGGGATAAGGAACCGGGGGCGGGCGTCGGCGTT
>JAKDMK010000211.1 GCA_030452365.1 Nitrococcus sp. | reverse complement strand
TTGCGAAAAAATGGCCTCCGGCGCGGCGTCGTGGGTGAATGTCAACAGACCCTAGCAGGCGGACGCTGCTTCAGATGCCGGCAGCGAATCGACTCACGTCTTGTAGTAAACTCGCTAGGTTTCTGCTCAACCTCGCCTGCAGTCTTCGAGCTAGGTGGCTTGCAACGCACTCCATAGAGCAAGATCTCGGGCAGGGAATGAACACTTGGACCATGCCGCGTATTCCCTGGATTGCCCCCGATGACCATGTGAGCCCCTTTCCTGACGTCGAGACGGCGCTGCGGGAACCCAATGGGCTGCTAGCCATAGGCGGTCCACTGTCAGCGCAGCGCTTGGAACGGGCTTATCGCTCGGGTATCTTCCCGTGGTTCTCCGAGGATCAGCCGGTTCTATGGTGGAGTCCCGATCCTCGTCTGCTCATCTATCCCAGGGCATTGCGCATCTCGCGCAGTCTGCGTAAGCGCCTACGACATAGGGACTATCGGCTCACCATGGACCAACGCTTCCATGGCGTTATCGAAGCCTGCGCGGCACCCCGGCAGTCCCAGCACGGTACGTGGATCACGCCGGAAATGATGGCGGCTTACCTAGAGCTGCACCGGCGTGGCATTGCTCACTCCATTGAGGTCTGGCAGGATGATGCTCTGGCTGGTGGGCTCTACGGCGTGTCTCTCGGCGCGGCATTTTTCGGCGAATCGATGTTCAGCCGCGCCACCGACGCCAGCAAGATCGCACTGGTGTGGCTGGCTACGCAGCTCGATGCCTGGTCATTCGACTTCATTGACTGTCAGATGCCGACGCCGCACCTCACCGCCTTGGGTGGCGTGGAGATCTCTCGCCGCCGGTTCATCCGTGCGCTGGACTCGGCGCTGGCATACCCCACCCATTTGGGTCCCTGGGCCTTCAGCGCGCGGCTCGATCCACTCGCATGGGTCAATCGAACGCTCGCAGAGGGCAAGCCATGAGCCGATTCGATCACGGCGGACCGCGTCCGTTAGCCGTATTCGCAACGCAGGAGCATGCTTGCCCCTACGTTCCCGGACGCATCGCCCGTACCGCCGTCGTTGATCCCCGCGCCCCGCTCGATACCGCGCTTTATGCCGGTCTGATACAACGGGGCTTCCGCCGCAGCGGCTCCCACCTTTACCACCCCAGTTGCCCGAGCTGCTCAGCCTGCCGCTCGCTGCGCATCCCCGTGGCGGAGTTCCGCGCCCGACGCAGCCACCGGCGATGTCTACGGCGCAACGCCTGCGTTCGCATCGATTGCGTTGCCGCACACTACTGCGAGGCGCATTTCGCACTCTACCGCCGCTATCTGGCGGCGCGCCACCCGGGTGGCAGCATGGACAATCCAACACCAGAGGGTTATCAGAGCTTTCTGACACGCAGCTGGTGTAATACTGAGCTCTTGGAGCTGCACGAGAACAACCGATTGTTGGCGGTCGCCGTCGTGGACGACCTCGGCGATGCCTTATCGGCAGTGTATACATTCTACGAGCCGGGACTACCTGAGCGCAGTCTAGGCCTATTATCTATCCTGCGGACCATCACAGAAACCCGTCGCCGCGGCTATGATTATCTCTATCTCGGTTATTGGATCGCGGGTTGCGCGCGCATGGATTACAAGGCCGAGTTTCGACCGCATGAGGTGCTGACGCGCTCGGGCTGGCTCTGGGTAGAGTGAGATTGCCAGCGTCTGTGACATTCACCAACGGCGTCGTGGGTCGATGTCAACACGCCCTAGAGTTGGTAAATGGCAGCGGCTCGGCTAGAATCTCGCCTCGGCCTGGCGCGGCCGATTTGTGTGCTGACACCGGCTCATGCCAAGACAGGGTAGAAGATCCGTCACGGCAAGAACCAGCGCGCTCGACCCCGGCATTAGACGGGTAATAGACGCTATCGCCAAGACAACAACACGAGAGAGGCTTAATGACAAAAGAAGACAACGTTCGAATGCAGGGGACCATAGTCGAGGTCTTACCCAATACAATGTTTCGCGTCGAGCTCGAGAACGGGCACCTAGTGACCGCCCGCATCTCAGGCAAAATGCGCAAGCACTATATCCGTATTCTGCGCGGTGACAAAGTGACCGTCGAGCTCACGCCCTATGATCTGAGCAAGGGACGTATCGTATATCGTGCACGCTAGCCCTTTATCCATCTCAAACACGTGCTCGTCGCTCGCGCGCGCCACCTTCCCTGGCAGCGGCAAAAACGCTCAGCTCACCACGTCGGGCTCGTTGATAGAAAAGCTGAGCTCATCATCCTCGGCGTCCACGACAACGTGGCCGCCACCGGCCAACCGGCCGAAGAGCAGCTCATCCGCCAACGGCCGCTTGATGCGATCCTGTATGAGCCGGGCCATCGGCCGGGCACCCATCTTGGGGTCATAACCGTGCTCGGCCAGCCAGGATCGAGCCGAGTCGCTGACATCGAGCGTAACCTTCTTCTCAGCCAACTGGTGACGCAGCTCACGCAGGAACTTATCCGCGACTCGCTCGACCACTGCCGGAGCCAATGCGTTGAACTGGATGACGGCATCCAGGCGGTTGCGAAACTCCGGGGCGAATATCCGGCGAATGATCTCCAGGCTATCCGAGGAATGGTCCTGCGCCGTGAAGCCAATTGAACGCCTGCTCTGCTCCTGCGCACCGGCATTCGTGGTCATCACCAGAATCGCATTGCGGAAATCGGCTTTACGACCATTGTTGTCCGTCAGCGCGCCATGATCCATGACCTGCAGCAGCAGATTGTACACATCCGCATGTGCTTTCTCGATCTCATCGAGCAACACCACCGAATGCGGGTGCTTGATCATTTCCTCTGTGAGGAGCCCGCCCTGGTCGAATCCGACGTAGCCGGGGGGGGCGCCAATCAGTCTGGAAACGGTGTGCCGCTCCATGTACTCGGACATGTCGAGGCGGATCAACTGCACACCCATGACCTCGGCAAGCTGACGCGTTACCTCGGTCTTGCCCACACCGGTGGGTCCTGCGAACAGGAAACACCCCACCGGCTTTTCGGTGTCGCGCAAGCCGGCGCGCGACATCTTTATGGTCGTTGCCAAAGTGTCGATGGCTTGATCCTGGCCGAAGATGACCCGCTTGAGATCCCGGTCAAGGTCCTCCAGCAGCCGCATGTCCGAGGTGGAAACCCGCCGCGGGGGTATCCGCGCCATCTTGGCGATGATGGTCTCGACGTCGGCGACGTTGACTGTCTTGCGCCGCTTCGATGGCGGCAACAGCCGCAGCCTGGCGCCGGCCTCGTCGATCACGTCGATTGCCTTGTCCGGCAGCCGCCGATCGGTGATGTGCTTCGCCGCAAGCTCGGCCGCAGATTCGAGCGCGTGCTGCGTGTAGCGTACTCCGTGATGCGCTTCGAAGCGCTCCTTGAGACCCCGCAGAATCAATATCGTCTCTTCGATGGTAGGCTCGGGAATATCGATCTTCTGAAACCGTCGCGCAAGCGCGCGGTCCTTCTCGAAGACACCCCGATATTCCTGGTAAGTGGTCGAGCCGATGCACTTGATTTCACCGCTCGCCAGCATCGGCTTAATCAGGTTGGAGGCATCCATAACGCCACCCGAAGCCGAGCCCGCGCCGATCACGGTATGGATCTCGTCGATAAAGAGAATCGCGTTCTTCTCGCGTTTGAGCTGCGCAAGCACGCCCTTGAGGCGCTTTTCGAAGTCGCCGCGGTATTTAGTGCCCGCGACAACAGCACCCAGATCCAGGCAGTATATGCGCGCGCCCTTGAGCACGTCCGGAACCTGCCCGTCGACAATCATCTTGGCAAGCCCTTCCGCGATCGCCGTCTTGCCGACCCCGGCCTCACCGACGTACAGCGGGTTGTTCTTGCGCCGTCGGCAGAGAACCTGAATCGTGCGCTCGATCTCGTTGCGCCGGCCAATCAAGGGATCGATCTCACCCCGCTCCGCCTTGGCGTTGAGATCCGTGGCAAAGCTCTCTAGCGGCTTGCGTGAGCCAGGCTCAGTAGTAGTTTCCTCGTCGTCCTGCGGCACCCCGCCGGGTTCGGCATCATCACCTTCGCCCGGCACCTTGGAGATTCCGTGCGAGAGGAAGTTCACCGTGTCCAAGCGGGATACGTTCTGCTTGTGCAGAAAGTAAACCGCCTGCGACTCCTGCTCGCTAAATATGGCTATCAGCACATTTGCCCCGGTGACCTCCTTCCTCCCTGAAGACTGCACGTGCAGTATCGACCGTTGCAGAACCCGCTGAAACCCTAGCGTTGGCTGGGTCTCACGGGTGTCATTGGGCGGCAAGACGGGGGTTGTTTCATCCAGAAAGCCCTCTAGATCCCGGCGCAGCTGGTCCATATTCGCACCACAGGCACGCAAGACGTCCAGCGCCGCCGGATTGTCCGTCAGCGCCAGCAGGAGATGCTCCACAGTCAGAAACTCGTGGCGCTTCTCCCTTGCCTCCTTGAAGGCAAGATTCAGCGTGAACTCAAGCTCTTTACTCAACATGCGCCTTCACCTGGTTGCAACGCGTTCACGGTGCACCCGTTGTCTTGGACTGCAGGTGCTAATTTGAGTTCCAGCTCACTCAGACCGGTTCCATCGTACACATCAGTGGATGGTCGTGTTGGCGTGAATACTCGTTGACCAGATCCACCTTGGTCTCCGCTACATCGCGATTGTACACACCGCAGACACCCTTACCTCGCGTATGGACGTGAAGCATGATTTGAGTCGCCTTGCCACGGTCCATATGGAAGAACATCTGCAATACCTCCACGACGAACTCCATCGGAGTGTAGTCATCGTTGAGCAACACCACGCGGTAAAGCGGTGGGCGTTTAACCTGGGGCTGCGCCTCCTTGACGGAAAGGTCGCCTTCGCGCCGGGTGTCCTTTTCTCGACTCATGGCATTACCGCCAATCCACCTACCCAGACCTTCTATCTGGGGTCTCGCCTATCATTGTAAAAGACCTCGCGGATCCATACCAATAAGTCTCTCGCTTTCGGCAAAACCGCAAACCGGGGCAAGGGCCTGTTGCCATTTACCCGCGGCGTCGCGTTGCTGCCCAACAGCCGGCCAGGCAAGGCGCGAGGAGAGAAGTTT
>JAKDMK010000210.1 GCA_030452365.1 Nitrococcus sp. | reverse complement strand
TTCGTCGAACATGGCAGCTACAAATGGCAGGATGCTCGCGAGCTGAGGTATGCGCTGTTCTTCGAGCCGCACGGTTTGGCGCCCGCCGTCATGGATGATGGGCAAGAGCTGCATGCTGCCCATCTGGTGGCTGCAGAAGGCGGCAGGGTTGTCGGCTACGGCAGGCTCTCCGAGTTAGGCGGCGGAGCGTTTCACGTCTCGCAGATAGTTGTGTTGCCTACCCATCAGCGGCAGGGCATAGGAAAAATGATTCTTCAGCGCTTGGTCAGCAGGGCCGAGAGCGTCGGAGCCGCATCCGTCGAGCTAAAGGCGCGCCTTTCTGCTGTCGAGTTCTACTCCAAAGCGGGCTTCCAGCAGTGCGGTGAGGTTTTTCTGTCAACAAATACTGGACTTCCACACGTAAATATGGTGTTAAAGGCAAAGAAGCCTATAGCCGGCTGCAGCCGACCGCCTACGGCCGCCGCTGAGCCGGCGCGTTGGGCGTCAGGTCACGAAATGGGAGGTGTAATGAACATTTCAGGTAGCTGCATGTGTGGAACGGTGAGTTACTCAGGTTCCGCGGAGCCGGTAATACAGGGAAATTGTCACTGCACGAACTGTCAAAAAATCACTGGTAGCGCATACGCAGCGATGATGTTCTTCCCTCAGGACACGATAGAGATTCACGGCGACATCAAACACTTCAAACGCATTGGCGAGAGCGGAAACGAAACTGCTACTGGATTTTGCCCTCAGTGCGGCACACAACTCGTGTCAAAACCAGGCGTAATGCAGGGGATGATCGGGGTGCGAGTTGGGACGCTCGATCATCCCGAGATTTACAAGCCCACCGCTGATATTTTTACAAGGAGTGCCGCGCCTTGGGATCATATGGATCCAAACATCCCCAAGTTCGAGGAGTATCCGCCACTCGGTTGACGCCTAATGAACAAGGTTAGATCGTGCGAGCGGTGCGGCGAGTTATAGAGGAATCGAAGCAATGAACGAAAGCGTCAGGCACGTCAAAATCGTTAAATGGTCGGATGAAGATCAGTGCTATGTTGGGAGCGCGCCCGGGTTAATCTACGGCGGCTGCCACGGCCAGGATGAAACAGCGGTGTTTGAGGAGCTTTGCCAGATCGTGGACCACTCTATCGAGTTGTACAAGGCCCAAGGGAAACCATTACCTCCACCCGCAGCCGGCCGCGACCTAGCAAACAAGCTACAGGATATCACATAAGCTAACGAGGCATTGCAATTGACCGCAATTCCGCTGCCACCCCAAAGTCAGCGGCTTGGCTCTGGGTCAGCAGCACAAAGAAAGACTTGCGTGCGAATCAACTACGTTCTAATAGACTACGAGAATGTGCAGCCTGCTGCACTCTCCTTTCTGGAGAAAGAGCTCTTCAAAGTCTTTGTTTTTGTCGGTGCCAGTCAATCAAAAGTTAATTTTGATGTGGCTGAGTCCCTGCAACGTCTAGGCCCCAATGCCACATACGTAAAAATATCGGGCAATGGTAGAAACGCACTGGACTTTCATATCGCGTACTATATTGGTCAGATCGCAGCGACTGACAAGAATGCATTTTTTCATATTATTTCTAAGGATACCGGCTTTGATCCTCTGATTGCGCATCTAAGGTCAAAGAATATCTATGCGAGCCGCTCTCGAAGCGTGCACGATATACCAATAGTTAAAGCCGGTAACTCAAATAGTCCTGCCGAAATGCTCGCTGCAGTTGTCTCAAACCTAAACCAACGAGGCACATCGAGGCCTCGAACCGTCAAGACACTCTCAAGCACTATAAATTCCTTGTTTCAGAAAATACTTTCCGAAGACGAAGTATCTTCGTTGGTAACGTTGCTTGAGAAACAAGGATACATTTCAATAACTAACACAAAAGTAACTTATGCACTTACAAAGCACTGCTAACACCCCGCCGCAACCGGCGCGTCACTGAGCAGGTGTATCACCGACCGCACCCAGAGCCAACCACGGGCAAGGGAGCGGTCGCTAGCACTCGCAGGTGGTTCGAGTCCCAGCGAGCCTGCATGCTCGCATTACCGAGGCCGCCAGCACTGCTGGTGTGAGTCTGAATCAGTGGGTTCAGCAAGCCCTGGAGCGAGAGGCTCACATTTGAGCGTCGCCCCGACGAATCGCTGCAGCCAAGCCGCCTAAAGTGCTGGCGCGCGTTGGATTCCCTCCGCGTTTTGCGCTCCGGCGACGGCTTAGCTTAGGCGATAGCGCGCCGCCCTCGCGCCGCGGGTGTCGCTCAACTCGCGATCCCGTTGGCCCGCTCATTCTGATATCGGGAGGACAAATCATGTCTGATGAACTCATTCTTTATACAAACCCTCAATCCCGCGGCCGTGTCGCCCGCTGGATGCTAGAGGAAATCGGCGAGCCCTACCAAACCGAGGTCCTGGGCTACGGTACGAGCATGAAGTCGCCTGAATATTTGGCTATCAACCCCATGGGTAAGGTGCCCGCTGTTAGACACGGCGAACGGGTAGTCACCGAGTGCGCTGCCATCTGCGCGTATCTGGCGGATGCTTTCCCGGAAGCAAATCTGAAGCCCACCCCAGAAGAACGTGCTAACTATTACCGCTGGTTCTTCTTTGCCGCTGGCCCGCTAGAAGCTGCCATCACAGACTCTCGGATCCTGGGGGTGGAACCGGATGCGGAAAAACAGCGCATGGTGGGCTACGGGAGCTACGCAACTGTCATGGACGCCCTCGCACAGGCTTTCAAGTCAAACGCTTACGTAGCTGGTGATCGCTTTACTGCCGCGGATGTTTACGTGGGTGCGCAGATTACCTGGGGCCTCAATTTCGGCACCATTGAGAAACGTCCCGAGTTTCGGGACTACTCGGAGCGCGTCAGCCAACGCCAAGCCTTCGTGCGTGCGACAGAACTGGATGAGCAGCTTACTCAAAAATGAAGAGCTAAAATTAGGCGAGGTTCGGCGAAGTGTGTCTGCGCGGCGAGACACGGTCCGCGACTTGCGCGACATACCGACCATTGCCACCGGCGCGTCACATTGCTACACATCTTATAAGCTGAGAACATGCAGTTTGCCAGTATCCATGGCACGCTAAAGCAATAGCACATTGCGATTTCCCGAAAGGAGGCACCATGAGTTTTTTGAAACGCACCCTGGCTAGCGTGGGAATCGGCGCGGCACGGGTCGATACGATACTCGACAGCGAGCGCACCCATCCCGGCAGTGAGCTTTCCGGTACTATTCATATACAAGGCGGGGACTTGGCGCAGGAGATCGAGCACATCGAGCTTTCCCTGGTAACGCGCTATCTCCAGGAAATCGGCGCCGATGAGGCCCACGTCAATCATCCTCTGAGCCAGACGCGCCTGCGCGAGCGCTTTGAGGTCCAGCCCGGCGCGACGCTTGATCTGCCCTTCACCCTCCAGGTGCCTTGGGAGACGCCGCTGACGCTCGGCCGGACACTGGTGTGGGTGAACACCGCGCTGTCGGTCTCACTCGCGGTAGACCCGAGCGATCGTGACGCCCTGCGGGTGGAACCGACTCCGGGCATGCTGGCGATCCTGGAGGCGCTTGGTCAGTTGGGTTTTACCCTGTACAAGGCCGATTGCGAGCAGAACCGTCGGCTCGGGCGCAGCGTGCCTTTCGTGCAGGAGTTGGAATTCCGGCCGGGAGGGCGTTATGCCGGGCGCTTGAAAGAGCTTGAGGTCGTGCTCGCGCCCGAACCCGGCGGAGTGCGGGTGTGGATGGAGGCCGACCTGCGTGCCCGTGGGCTGGCCGGCGCGCTGCTTGGCGAGCTCGACCTCAATGAGCGGTTTGCGCAAGCTTACTTCAATGACTCGCAGCTTGCACACGGTACCAACGCAATTGCTCCGGAGCTGGCGCGAATCATCGATACACGGCTGCACTAAGGAAGCCCGCTCGTCCCTGCCGGTTGGCTGTGGGACGGCTCCGGCGCAAGAGCAATGGGATCGGCCGCAGCGGATGACAACTTGGCGGCGCTCGCGCGCGAGGTGGGCGAGCGGCTGCGCTGCCATGATCTTCACCTGACGACGGCCGAATCGTGTACCGGCGGCTGGGTCGCGAAGGTGATCACCGATGTTCCCGGCAGTTCGCAGTGGTTCGAGGGTGGCGTCATCGTCTACTCCAATGCCGCGAAAATGGAGCTGTTAGGGGTGTCCAAGAGCACCCTGGACGCCCATGGAGCGGTCAGCCAGGAAGTCGCCGCGGAGATGGCGCGCGGCATCATCGCCCGCGCGGCGGCCGAAGTGGGCCTCGCCGTCACGGGAATCGCCGGACCGGATGGTGGCACATCGGCTAAACCAGTCGGCCTGG
This sequence comes from Nitrococcus sp., assembly GCA_030452365.1. Classification (GTDB taxonomy): domain Bacteria; phylum Pseudomonadota; class Gammaproteobacteria; order Nitrococcales; family Nitrococcaceae; genus Nitrococcus. The sequence continues at coordinate 768 of JAKDMK010000210.1, read as the reverse complement.
TCTGGCTCGCCTGGTATCGCATCGGCAGCGCACCGGTTACCTATGAAGGACATTTTCAGGGCGGGCGCGAGTGCGTTCGCCGGCAAGCCGTAGCAGCGGCGCTGCAGGGGCTGATCAGATTGCTACGGTGAATCTGGCACTCTCCTGGTTTCATGTTTGGCTCGCCGTAGGTGTGACGGGCAAGATAGGTTATCCGACTTCATGCCCGGAAACGGTTCAGATGGTGAAACGCAGCGCTTGTTCCTGGCACTATGGCCCGACGCGGCGGTGCGCGCCGCCGTGGCGCGTATGGCACGCCGGTTGGTGCCTGATGGACGCCGAGTGCCGGCGCAAAACCTGCACGTCACCCTCGCGTTCTTGGGCGATGTGACTGGAGATGCCAGATCTCGCATGTTGGCGATCGGTGCGCATCTGGTCGGATCGACGTTCGCACTCGAGTTGGACCGGATCGGTTGCTGGCCGCGTCAGCGCATCTCTTGGATCGCACCTAGCCAAACGCCCGCGACACTGACGCGATTAAACCGGGAGCTGAGAAAGAACTTGCGCACGGCCTGTCTTCCTGTCCCGAACCGGCGTTTTGTTCCGCACATGACCCTCGCGCGAGGCTCCGCCCCGCATGCTTTTCACAACGTCACACCGGTGGTCTGGTCAATCGACCGTATCACTGTGGTGCGCTCGTATCTCGAACCTGCCGGAGCCCGCTACGAGATCCTGTATGAATGGCCGTTGCAGCGCGGAAACTCAAAGGGTTGGCCACCGGGCGGGGGT
>JAKDMK010000209.1 GCA_030452365.1 Nitrococcus sp. | reverse complement strand
GTTGCTGGAGCATAGCGACCCCGCAATCGAACATGACGACGAGAAACCCGCTGCCGAGCTTGTTATCGCCGATCTGGTCCTTTGCGAAGTCCTCCGCGGCATCCCCGACGCACGCGAATACGCGGCCGTCAAGGATGTCCTGCTGAGGGAAACCGGGACTGCTGAGGGAAACCGGGACAGACCACGAATTCAGTGCTGACTGGAAAGACTCGCCGTCGCATCCTAGGTAGCGAGTTGCTATTATCGTCTAATGGCTAAAGTACACGACGTTACCGAAGCTTTGCACGCCGAGATTGAGCAGACGCCATTGCGTTACCACGGGCTTTTGCTGCGCTTGGTTCACTCCTTTCGCGAAGGTATAGAAGAAGAAGCGCCATGGCCTAGCGCCGAGGACTCGCTACGCGACGCGCTACGGGATGCAAAAGCCGGGCGCACGCAGCCCATCGATAGCCTGTGGAGCAACATCGAGGCCGACTGAGCTGGTGAGGCTGACTTACTCGGACGCCTTCGGACGGCAACTCAAGCGGCTTAGAAAAAAATATCGCCACATCCGTGACGACCTCCAACCGCTGATCGACGATTTGCAAGCCGGGCATACGCCTGGCGAGCAGACCACCGGTGCCGGCTACACTGTCTACAAAGTCCGTTTGGCCAACACCGACACCGGTCGTGGCAAAAGCGGCGGCTATCGAGTGATCTACTGGTTACAGACCGCCGAGGCTCGACTGCTACTGACCATTTATTCCAAGTCCGAGCAAACTGACCTGTCGGCCGGCCAAATTAAGCGCATCATTGACGACGAATTCGACGGCGAATAACCGATGCGTGCCACAGGCACGCCAGCCGTAACACGGCGTGTTGAATACCAAGTCTCGGCTATTGTCTCGGATTTAGGCAGTCGATTCCCGTCGGCGCCGTGCCCACCCATCGGGTGCGAGGGAGGCAGGCCGCCCTAGCATCCACACCCACCCGGCGATGATGGCCAAAAACCGGGGACACCGGGGACAGACCACGCGGGGACAATAGGGGGCAGACCACGATTTCAACACCAGCGAATCCGTGGTCTGTCCCCGGTGTCCCCATGCTCACGACTTGTCGGAGCTAAGGCAAGACTCTAGATTGGCGAGGTACTGCCTCAGATCCGTACTTCCGGGCGACGTGGCGATAGCCAGCTTCATGGCATCGACGGCATGGCGGAAGCTGGACTGTGCGTTGTCCTCATTTCCCATACCTCGGAAAGCCTGACCCAATTTGTTATGAGCGACGGCGAGGTCGCACTGCCAGCCGGCGTTGGAAGTGTCGGTTGCGGCGAGGTGCTCGAATATTGCGAGGCATTCGCGGTAAGCAGGCAAACTGTTGTCGAGGCGGCCCTTGGTTTGGAAGACCTCACCGAGCAGGCGCTGCGCACGGCCGACCCCAGATAGGTGAGATGCGCCGCGTGCCAGAGCCACAATGTTGCGGGCTTCGGCCTCGAGTTGAGCGCCTTCTCCGCGCCAATTGCGGAGCTGTAGCGATGCAAGTATTGCCTCGACTTGGGCTACTCCGGCGAGCCAGCCGACGGCAGTTAATTCTTCGAGCGCAAGGGCGAGCGCATGGCGAACCTCAGGGCGTCCGGCATCATTGAATTCCCGGTCCAGTGCCTCGCATGCAGTGGCGGCAGCGTTTTGGTCCGTGGCGAACAGGTGGTAGAGCGCCTCGATGCGAGAATGGGCTTCCGTGCTTTGACTAACATGTGCAAGGGCACGGTTTGAAAGTGCCTTCCGGCACGCGGCATCGGTCGTGCGCAGATGCTCGCGTAGGGCGAAGCGGGTGGCTTCGTGGACGTTCACCGCGTGTTCTCCGCGGGCTGGGAAAGGCTCGACAACAGTAAGTGCGCGTAGGTGACCAAGCAGGCGGTCTCCCTCTTGGGGCGTCGTTTCCAGTAACGCGGCGAGAAACGCACGGTCGCACCAATGCGGAACGGCAGCGGCCAGCAGCGCGTCCTTGACCCGCGATCGCTCCGCCGCAGGCAAGGCGTGGTGAACGAGGTCAACCATGGCGAGCGCGAGGAGTGCCGGATTTCCGCCTGCCTCCCGGAGCAAATCCAGGAAGACCTCTTCTTCGGGGAAGTTCATGAGGGTCAAGTACCAGGGCCGAGGAGCTGAGCCAGTAGACCACTCTTTCCGTGGGCTAATTCGTGGACGTAGCGGACACGCTCCAGAGTAAGGTCCGATTTGTGCAACTTTCCGAAGGAAAGCCACTCCTCCACCGTCGGCGGGCACAGCTCAATGAGATCGGCGCTCAATCCCTCCCACGACTCGCCGTGCTTGGCGGGCACTCGCTGACCAACGATGATGACGCGCAGCCATGGGGCGCGGACGATGGAGGGGAGGAGGTTTTCTTTCACCCACCGCTCTGCTGCGCCTGCCAGTTCGAAGGTATCGAGAATGAGCAGAGTCGGACCTGCGGCTTTCTTAAGGGAAGCAAAGACGATGGACTAGCTGATTGGTGACCCCTGTACCGGGCGTGGGTGGTGTGACGTCGAGCCGCTCGGCAAAGGCACCCAATTCAGCGTCCATGTCCGAGGTTCCCTTAAAGTCGAAGCGACCGCACGTAATATCCGGCATGTTGAGTCCGATGCCGAGAAATTGTTTGGTGAGGTGGGACTTGCCAGTGTCGCTGACGCCGTGGATGAGGAGGAGACGGAATGGCCCGGTCCGCGTGATTAGCCGCGCAAAGGCGCTCCGCGCCTGACTGTGGTCAGCGACCCGCCAATCGAGTGGTGGCGCATCAAGGGGCCAGTCGGGACCGGCTGGCGTGTCGCGGGTGTAGTGGTCCACTGGTAGACCTTCGTTGCGCGCAAGGCGCTCGGCAATGAGGGTTGCGACTTCGCCAGGACTCTTCTCGTCGACATCCACAAAACCCGCAAGCCCATATAGCCCTCTCGCTTCAACCCTATCAAATCGGCATAGCATCACTTCGCTTGCTTCGCGTTTCTTAATGACGCCGTAGATCGCATTCCATTCGAGGCTGCACCACTCTTTCGTCTCGTATTCGTTGCACAGAACAACGACAAGAAGCTCGGCTTCCTGGTGATAGAGATTCGGAAGATGGAAGGCGAGGTCAGGCCGCGCGAACTCGGCCTCGTGGTACTTGTCGTAAAGAATCTGATCCCGACTGAAGTGCTTCGCCAGGATGTCAGCAACCGCCGCGACGAACTCCCTCTTTCCCCCAGCGAATGAGAACGCAATGCGGAAACGCTTGCTCATCCTATGCCTCCACGGTCGCGTCGGCGCGGAGAGTTCCGATTTGCTTGTCCAGACAAAAACACCGGATTACGTTGCAAAGTCTGTGAGGCTAGAAAGCGCTATCGTCAGGATAGTCAAGGGTGAACGGGGCCGTTGTCAAGCCACAGTGGCAGAAGCAAGGCAAATTTGTTCTCCGAAAGTGGACTATAAAGCAAACTGGCAGCCCGATATTTATCTTCTGACTATCAAGCGCTTGAAGTTTCCGCTGCCAGCGACGAGGTGCCGCGGCGCCATTTTGCACGTTTTGGTAACTAACTGATGTAATTGAACTTACACGCAGAACATATTAGCCCTGGGCAGAAGCGCCATTCGGGACAGACCACGAATTCTGTGGTAGTGAAACCGCGGTCTGTCCCGAATGACACTGATCCCTTCGGAATGTCCAGCCCCAAAAGCAACGTTTTGGAGTAACTACTCGCCCCAGGGCAATTGCATATGAACCCATACAGTATCCGATAAGTCCTCTGGCGCTTTGGGAGCGCGGCCACCAATGGACGAATGGCGTTTATTGCCGCATCTCCAGACCCCTGCAGTCCGTGGCCAACTCCGACCGCGGGGCCACTCGTTGCTATCGAAGGGCCGCTTGATGGGGAACGCTAGGACGAGGTGGGCGAGTAATTACCCTATGATACCGAACGCTGGCTCGGCAGGCTAACCGCCAACAGCCCGTGCGGCAGGCTGCGCGATGCCACTACGGCGCCGGTGGCGGCCAGCGCCGCTGCGCCATACCACGTGGCGGCTGCGCCCAGCGCCGACCACAAGTAACCACTGACGAGGCTGCCGACGGCAACCCCGGCGCCGAAGGTCAAACTGCTGTACAGAGCTTGGCCGCGCCCTTGATTGGGACCGGTGAAAAAACGGTTGATGAGCGAGATCGCCACCGCATGGTAAACCGCGAAAGTGCCCGCATGCAGGATCTGCGCGCCCGCCTGTAGCGAGACCCAGCCCGGAAAGGTTCCGACGAGTGTCCAGCGCACGACCGCCAGCACCAACGCCGTCGTCATCAGCCGCCGCGGACCGAACCGCGGCAGCCATCGGTGCATCATCAGAAATACCATGATCTCGGCGACAACCCCCAGGGCCCAGAGAGCGCCGATGACCACGCCGCTATAGCCATGGTCGGCCAGATAAATGCTGTAGAAAACATAGTAAGGGCCATGGCTTGCCTGCAACAAAAAGCACGCGGCCAGAAACCCCAGCACATTGGGCTGCAAAAGGACTCGACGGAACGGTTCATTCGGTACGCCATGGGTGTGTGCCGGTGCACTCGGCGCGAGCATGCTTGCGACGGCGAGACCAGCGAGCAGCAGCAGCAGGGCCCAAGGCACGATTCGCAGGCCCATGCGGTCGATGAATAGGCCGAGCAGCATCACCGCCGCAATGAATCCGATCGAGCCCCAAAGCCGAATACGGCCATAGTGATGATCGTTCACCCCCAGATGGCTCATGGTATTGGCCTCGAACTGAGGCAAGGCGGCATTCCAGAAGAAGCCGAACAGGGCCAACGTTAATGCGAGCCAGGCGTAGCTCTGGCTAATTTGCACGCCGGCGAAAGCCACCACGGCCACCACGCAAGCGAACCTCACCGTCGCCATGCGCTGCCCGCTGTGATCCGCGAGCCAGCCCCAGACATTGGGCGCGATGATCTTGCTGGCATAAAGTACGGCGATGAGCTCGCCAATCGCAGAGGCGCCGAAACCCAGCGAGCGCAGATAAGCGCCCCAATAAGGAACCAACCCACCCACGACGGCGAAAAAGAAAAAATAAAACGCTGCCAGCCGCCAATACGGGGTCGGCGCGGCTGGGCTCGT
>JAKDMK010000035.1 GCA_030452365.1 Nitrococcus sp. | reverse complement strand
GGCGCGGGCAAGAGCTCGGTGATCAACATGATCAGCGGGCTGCTCAAGCCAGAGCGCGGCCGGATCGTGGTGAACGATCGGGTGCTTTTCGACCGTGAGCGGCGGATCAATCTACCGGCCCGTAAGCGCCGGGTCGGCTACATCTTTCAGGAAAGCCGTCTGTTCCCGCATCTCAAGGTCCGCCGCAACCTGCTTTATGGGCAGCGTTTTACGCCGCCGGACGAGCGCTACGTAACGCTCGAGAAAATCGTCGATCTGCTCGGGATCGGTCATTTGCTCGAGCGACGCCCGCCGATGCTCTCCGGCGGCGAACGCCAACGCGTGGCGATCGGCCGCGCGCTCCTTGCCAGCCCGCGGCTGTTGCTGATGGACGAACCGCTGGCCTCGCTGGATGCGGCCCGCAAGAAGGAGATTCTGCCTTATATAGAGCGTCTGCGCGACGAGCTGGGGCTGCCGATCGTCTACGTCAGCCATCAGTTTGACGAGGTGCGGCGCCTGGCGGATATGCTTGTGTTCATGGCTGATGGGCGAGTCGCCGCCGCCGGTCCGCTGAGCGAAGTCACGAGTCGGCTGGATCTCGCGTCGCTAACCGGACGCGATCAGGCGGGCACGGTGATCGAGGCACGCGTTGTGGGCCACGACGCCGAGTTCCATCTGACACGCCTGCAATGCGCGGCCGGAGAGTTGGTCGCGCCGCGCGTAAATCATCCTAACGGTGCGGCCGTGCGGGTGCATATCCACGCGCTCGATGTGGTCATCGCGGTTGAACCGCCAAGTGGGTTGAGCATCCAGAATGTGCTGCGTGCGCGGATCACGGAGATCGGCCCAAGTTCCGATCCTTTTGCCGAGTTTCGGCTCGACGCGGCGGGTATCCCCTTAATCGCCTACGTCACCAAAAAGGCCGCACATGAGCTTGGTCTCAGGCTCGGCCGCGAAGTCTATGCATTGATCAAAAGCGTCGCGATCGATCGCAAGAGCGTTGAGCAATGGCCCAGCACCCGTGATCGGACGGCGAAAGGCGGGGTCACGTCTAGTATTATGCGTTCCGCATCCAGCTAATGGTAGTGGATCGTACTAATAATCGCGAAGGTATAACACTAGACTTAACCCCGCTCCGTACTGGCCGGCTATAGCCGCTCGTAGAGTGCGGCGATCCCTTGGCCCCCGCCAATGCACATGGTGACCACCGCATAGCGGCCGCCGACGCGCTGCAGCTCGTAGAGCGCCTTGACGGTCAGAATCGCGCCGGTTGCGCCGATGGGATGGCCCAGCGCAATACCGCTGCCGTTGGGATTGACCTTCTGCTCGTCCAGCTCCAAGTCCTTGACCACGGCAAGTGCCTGGGCGGCGAACGCCTCGTTGATCTCCCAGACATCGATCTGCTCAGGGGACACCCCGGTTTTGTCCAGCAGCTTGCGTACCGCGGGGACCGGGCCGATGCCCATGAATTTCGGCTCCACCGCAGCGACCGTGCCGGCGACCAGCCGGCCCAACGGGCGCAGCGCGCCTGCCTCGGCGGCCTCCCGTTCCATGAGCACCACGGCGGCCGCGCCGTCGTTCAAGGTGGAGGCATTGCCGGCGGTCACAGTGCCGCCGTCGCGTTTGAACACCGGCTTCATGGCCGTCATCTTGGCCGGGTCGATCTCCCGGCGCGGACCCTGATCGGTATCCACCACGATCGAACCTTTGCGCCCCTTGACCTCAATGGGCAAAATCTGGTCGCGGAAATAGCCGTCGTCGATGGCGCGGCTTGCTCGGCGATGGCTCTCCATGGCGAGGCGATCCTGCGCCTCGCGGGAGATTCCCCAGCGCTCGGCGACATTCTCGGCCGTGATGCCCATGTGGCAGCGATCGAAGGGATCGGTCAAGGCGCCGACCATGGCATCGAGCATGGCGCCGTCACCCATGCGCTGCCCCCAGCGCCCGCTCGGGATCCAATAGGGAGCGCGCGACATGGCCTCAGCTCCGCCGCCCACCGCGCAGTCGGTATCGCCGAGCTGTATGTAACTAGCCGCGGTCAGAATGGCCTGCAGACCGCTGCCACAGAGGCGGTTTAAGGTCAACGCCGGCGTCTCGACCGGGAGCCCGGCGTTGACGCTTGCCACGCGGGCGAGATACATGTCGCGCGGCTCGCTGTGGATGACATTGCCGAACACGGTGTGGCCGACCGCCGAGGGCTCGATGCCGGCCCGGCTGACGGCTTCGCGCACTACCGAGGCGGCCAAATCGCCCAAGGAAATGTCCTTGAGATCCCCGCCATAGCTTCCGATCGGGCTGCGAACCCCGCTTAGGACGACGACGTCACGTGAATTGCTCATGATTGTTCACCTTGTTCGAACGGCTGTTGGGCAGCAACGCGACGCCGTGGGTGGATGTCAACAGACCCTGCCTGCCCCTGTCCGCTAGATGCTGCGGAGCAACATACCACTGCATTGTAGATACCTGTTCCCGCGATTACTAGCCGTTGCGAGTCCTGCGGGTGCCGTGTGCAGAATACTGATGTTTGCAGGTATCTACTCACCCACCTACCGCGCAGGGGCTCTTTCCCGTACCGTCATTCTGCGCGCAGTCGCAGAATCTAATCTCTGGATCCTGCGACTGCGCTTCGCTGCGCGCAGGATGACGAGGGGTAAGTAGTTACGTTTGCAGAAGCATTGTCAGCTCGGGGCGGTGCGCTGTGGCACCCGAATGCGAGCGCAATTGCGCAGCGGACCACTTAGCCAGTATATAATGAGATAGGGCGGTTAAGCGTTCCGTGGTAGCCCCACACGGTTATGCCAGCGCCGCCTTTCCCCGCCTGTGCCGCCCCCTTTCCGCCCGAGCGTTCGCAATGGTGTCGAGCTCAAGTTGGATTCCACGGATGGCATACGGCCGAGCAGGGTCGATGAGGAACGAGGAGGAGCAATGTACCAACACATCAAGTATCCGCAAGGCGGCAGCAAGATCAGCGTGGTCGATGGCAAACTCTGTATTCCGGATCAGCCCGTCATCGGCTATATCGAGGGTGATGGCATCGGCTGCGATATCACCGGCGCCTGTCTGCGCGTCTGGGATGCCGCGGTAGCGCAAGCCTATCGGGGTGAGCGCAGGATCGTCTGGTGCGAGCTCTACATGGGCGAGAAGGCCGCCGGCTTGTATGGCGGTGATTACTTTCCCGAAGAAACCGAGGCGGCGCTGCGGGATCTGATCGTCGCTATCAAGGGTCCGCTTACCACCCCGGTGGGCGGTGGTTACCGATCCTTGAACGTGGCTCTGCGGCAGAAGCTCGATCTTTATGCCTGCGTGCGCCCGGTGCGGCATTACCGGGGCGTGCCCTCGCCGTTGCGCAAGCCCGAAGACGTGGATGTAGTGATCTTTCGCGAGAACACGGAGGACGTCTACGCCGGCATCGAGTACCAATCCGGGACTCAGGAGAACAAAAAGGTTGCCGCGTTCCTGCGCGAGGAAATGGGGGCGAGCTTCTTTGAGGACGCGGGCCTCGGAGTCAAACCAATCAGTCCCTTCGGCAGCAAGCGTTTGGTGCGCAAGGCCATCCAATACGCTATGGACAACAATCGCGAGAGCGTCACCCTCGTCCACAAGGGCAACATCATGAAGTACACCGAGGGCGCCTTTCGCACGTGGGGCTACGAGGTGGCGCGGGAGATGTTCGACGACGTCACCATCACCGAGGAGGAGCTCTACTCTATCTACGGGGGCAAACGCCCGGCGGGCAAAATCGTGATCAAGGACCGTATCGCCGATATCATCTTCCAGCTCATGCTGTTGCGCCCGAATGAATTCGATGTTCTCGCCACCATGAATTTGAACGGGGATTATCTCTCCGATGCGGTGGCCGCGGAGGCGGGCGGCGTGGGCATTGCCCCGGGGGCGAACATGGGCGATTACGTGGCGGTTTTCGAGGCGACTCATGGTACGGCGCCCAAATACGCCAATCAAGACAAGGTCAACCCGGGCTCCTTGCTCTTCTCCGGTGTCATGATGCTGGATTACCTCGGCTGGCACGCGGCCGCGGATCTCATCCGGGCCGCCTACCAGCGAGTGGTGAGCGCCAAGATCGTGACCTACGATTTTGCCCGCCAGATCGAGGGCGCCACGGAGGTCAAGACCAGTCAGTTTGCCGACGCGCTGATCGAGGAGATGCACGGCAAAGTGGACCTTGCCAAGTATCAGCAGGAGCACAAGGAGGCGGTCGAACAGGACCGCAAGATTCGCGAGCTGCGCCGCGTTTCCTCGCCCCTGGAGGAGATGCTCGCCTCGGGCCGCACGCCGCATACGGTGGCGGATCTGATGAACCCGAGCCCAATCTGTGTGCCGGCGGACACCTTGGTCGAAGACGCAATGCATTTGATGGCCGAGAAGCGCATCGGCAGCGTGATCACACAGCCGGCAGCCGACGGTCAGTGGGGCATCATGACGCAGCGCGATGTCATCTCGCGCATCGTCTCCGCCAACCGTCAGCCGCGTACGGTGAAGGTCAGCGACGTCGCGAGCAAACCGCTCATTACCGTGCCGGTGGACATGTCGCTGCACGAATGCGCTGATAAGATGAGCAGCCAGAACATACGGCGCGTGGTGGTGTTCGACCAGAACAATCTACCGATCGGCATTATTTCCGATACTGACATCTTCGCCAGTGTCGAGCAGTTCGGGTTGCCCGAGTAACTGTGCCTTATTACGGCAGCCGTAATCAGCGCGGCCGCGGGCCCGCAAGGCAGGAACCTGTTATGCAGGAAAAGCGTACCGATGCCCCGCTGCGCGACGATATCCGGCAGCTAGGGGGGCTGCTGGGAAGCACCCTTTACGAGCAGAACGGTGAGGAGCTCTATAACACCGTCGAGGAGATTCGCCGGCTGGCAAAGGATGCGCGGGCCGGCGTCGACGGGGCGGCCGAGCAGCTCTCCAGTATGCTCGCAGGTCTGGATGACGCCATGATCATGCCCGTGGTGCGGGCGTTCTCCAACTTCCTGAACCTGGCCAACATCGCCGAGCAACATCACCGCGTACGGCGCAGTCGGGCTTGGTTGCGCGACCCGAAGTCTGCTCCCTTGCGCGGCTCGTTCGAGGAGGCATTTGAGCGCTTGGCCGGCGCGTTCGACACGCAGGTGCTCTACGAGACTGTCTGCCGTCTCGAGATCGAGCTCGTGCTCACTGCGCATCCAACGGAGGTCACCCGGCGCAGCCTGCTGCAGAAATATAACCGCATCGCCGAACTCTTGGACCAGCAGGACCGGCTGGATTCGACGCCGGAGGAGATCGAGGAGGTTCAGCAGGCGCTCAGGAGCGAGATCACCACGGCCTGGCACACCGATGAGATTCGCCGCCGGCGCCCGTCACCGGTCGACGAGGCCCGCTGGGGCTTGGCTGTGATCGAGCAGACTTTATGGGATGTGATCCCGCGCTATATGCGCCGCCTCGACAAGATGCTCAAGCGTAAGACCGGGCGCCATCTACCGCTCGATGTGGCGCCGATTCGCTTCGGTTCCTGGATGGGTGGAGACCGCGACGGTAACCCCCGCGTCACCGCGCGGGTCACGCGCGAAGTTTGCCTGCTGAACCGCTGGATGGCCGTGCAGCTTTACGAGCGCGAGATCAATCAGCTTGTCTCCGAGCTCTCGCTGCAGTGCATGGACGAGGATCTGCGCGCGCTCGTTCCGGGGCGCTGGGAGCCTTACCGTGCGCTGCTCAAGCGGGTGCGGGCGCGCTTGCGCATAACTCGCAGCTGGATCGAGGCACGGTTGGAAGGCCGGCACCCGCCGGATGGTGAAATCCTACTCGAGGCCAGTGATCTGAAGGCGACCCTGCTCGCCTGTTACCACTCGCTGCAGCGTTGTGGCGCCGGCGGGGTCGCGGACGGCCGGCTTTTGGACCTCATACGCCGGGTAACGGTTTTCGGGCTCACCCTAATGCGCCTCGATATCCGCCAGGAGGCGAGTCGTCATACCGATACCCTGGATGCCATCACCCGCGAGCTGGGTTTGGGCAGCTACGCCGAGTGGCCCGAAGTACAGCGCGAGGCGTTCCTAATCGAGCAGCTTGACAATCGCAGGCCATTGGTCCCGCGCGATTTCGAGCCCGATGACGAGGTGCGCGAGGTCCTGGACACTTTTCAGATGATGGCCGAGCTGGGGCCTGATTCCTTGGGGGCATACGTTATCTCGATGGCCTCGCAGCCCTCTGACATCCTCGCCGTTGAGCTGCTGCAGAAGGAAGCGGGAGTTCGACATTATCTGCGGGTTGTACCTCTATTCGAAACCCTTGCCGATCTTGACGGCGCCGAGACCTGTATCGAGCACTTGATGCAAATCCCCTGGTATCGAAATCGTGTGCAGGGCCATCAGGAGGTGATGATCGGCTATTCGGATTCCGGCAAGGACGCCGGGCATCTGACCGCAGCCTGGACGCTTTATAAGACCCAGGAGAAGCTGGTCGCGGCTGCCCGCAGGCAGGGCATCAAGCTCACCTTATTCCACGGCCGGGGTGGCTCGATCGGGCGCGGCGGCGGACCGACCCATGCGGCTGTTCTCTCCCAACCGCCAGGCTCCGTGAATGGTCGCCTGCGCGCAACCGAGCAGGGTGAGGTCATCCAGGCAAAGTTCGGTCTGCCCGGCATTGCCTTGCGTAACCTCGAGGTCTACACCACGGCGGTACTGGAGACAACCTTGCAGCCGGCGCAGGCGCTGCAGCAGCCCTGGCGGGATATCATGGACCGCTTGGCTCAGATCGCGAAGGAGACGTACCGCGGGCTGGTGCGGGACAATCCCGCCTTCATCGACTATTTCCGGCACGCCACACCGGAGCACGAGATCAGCATGCTGACCATTGGCAGCCGGCCCGCGCGCCGCGCTCCGACCCAGGGCGTGGAGAGCCTACGTGCGATACCGTGGATTTTCGCCTGGACGCAGACACGGCTGCTGTTGCCGGCTTGGCTTGGCGTCGGTGAATCGCTCCAGAGCGCATTGGATGCGGGGGATGAGGCGTTGCTCAAGCAGATGTACCAGGAGTGGCCGTTTTTCGAGACGTTTCTGGACATGGTGGAAATGGTTCTGGCCAAAGGCGATCCCTCGGTCGCCGCTTGGTACGATAGCCGCCTGGTACCGCCCGAGCTGCAACCGCTAGGCGAGCAAATGCGCCGGCAATTTGACAAGACGCTGCGCGCGGTGCTCGAAATTACCGGGCACGAGCAGCCGCTGGATGATTATCCGGTGGCCCAGCGCTCAGTGGCTGTGCGCAATCCTTACGTCGATCCGCTCAATCTATTGCAGGTGGAGCTTCTCTACCGAGTTCGTCACGGCAAGGAGGAAAACCTGCGCAAATCCTTGATGGTGTGCATCAATGGCATAGCCGCCGGTATGCGCAATACAGGATAGCGCAGCGCTTGCAATCAGATTGCCGCGCCCCGTGCCCGGCGAGCCAAACGATGCATGGATCACGCAACGGATTAGCGCCAAACGGATACGATCGAGTGCATGTTGGATTACCAAAGAAAATTTATACAATTCGCTTTGGAGCACAGAATTTTGCGCTTTGGTGAGCATACATTGAAATCCGGTCGGCGCAGCCCGTACTTTTTCAACGCCGGAGGGTTTGCTACCGGGCGGGCTCTGGTCGAGGTGGGGGAGTTCTATGCCCAGGCAATCATCGCCTCCGATATCCGCTTCGATATGCTGTTCGGCCCGGCTTACAAGGGCATATCGCTTGCCTGCGCCGCCGCTATTGCGTTGGCTGAACGACACGATCGGGATGTCCCTTACGCATTCGATCGCAAGGAGGCCAAGTCACATGGGGAAGGCGGCAAGATCGTCGGTAGCGCATTGCACGGGCGGGTGCTGATAATCGATGACGTGATATCGGCCGGCACCTCCGTGCGCGAGTCCATGGCGCTCATCGCGGCGGCGAGCCACGCGTCTTTGGCGGGTGTCGTGGTTGCGCTGGACCGGCAGGAGCGTGGTCAGGGGTCCGCCTGTGCGTCGGCGGAGGTGGAAGCGGGCTATGGTGTGTGCGTTGCTAACATCATCACTTTGGACACGCTGATTGAATACCTCATGGAACGAGGCAACCGGGCCGAGGAGCTTGCCGCCATGCAGGCCTATCGAAGGACCTACGGCGTCTCTTGCTGACCATTGCAAAGGATGGCGGGCAGTTCGAGGATCATGATCATTCGCAGCGCGCTCTTGTTTATGCTTGGTTTCTGCCTCGCTAGCGCCGCGGCCGCAGGAGGTCAGTTCTACAAATGGGTGGACGCGCAGGGGCGGGTGCACTACAGCGATGCCGTTCCGCCGCAGGCGGCCGGCCAACAACGCGAGGTCAAGTCACAGAGCGGGCAAACGCTTCAGACCATTGCACCGCCACCGACGCGCCAGCAGTTAGCGGCTAAGCGGCGAGCGCATGAAGCGGCCCTGCAGGCCGAGCAGCATCTCCGTGCACAGAAGGAATATGATCGAACCCTCCTGCTCACCTTCTCGAGCGTGCAGGAGATGAAAACGGCCCGCGATGAGCGCCTGCGTGCAATAACCGCGCAAATGAAGCTCACTCAGGAACGCACTGACAAGCTACAGGCCCGGCTGCAGGCACAGCGACGTAAGGCCTTGCACATAGAGCGCACAGGAGCGAGCGATCCGACGCCGGTTTATGCCGAAATCGCACAATTACAACGGCATATCGATGCCAACGGCATATTCATCGAGCGTCAACTGCAGGAGCAAGAACGCATTCGCCGGCAGTTCGCTCGCGACATGGCACGCTACCGCGAACTAATGGCGGCAGGCGGCAAAAGCGCCGCGAGCCGCTCAACAAGCCTTAATGGACGTTCGGGTCTACCCGCTCCAGCCAGCCAGTGAGGACGGTACGCATGGAGTACACCGACCAGATCGTCTTTCTCGCTGGCTTCCTTCTCACCCTCAGCATTCTCGCGAGCATTCCCGCCGAGCGCAGCGGCGTACCGGTGCTGGTGATTTTTCTGTTGCTGGGCATGCTGGCCGGCGAGCAGGGGCCCGGCGGGATCGTGTTCGACGATTTCGCTCTTTCGCACCTGGTTGGCACTACGGCTTTGGCGATTATTCTATTCGACGGCGGTTTGCATACGCCGCGGTCGAGCTTCCGCACTGGGCTTGGCCCCGGGCTGAGCCTTGCGACCGTCGGTGTGGTCGTAACAGCGGTCTTAACCGCCGGCTGCGTGGTGCTGCTCTACGGAGGCCCTTGGCAAAACGCTCTGCTGCTGGCAGCGATTATCAGCTCAACCGATGCCGCCGCCGTGTTCTATCTGGTACGCGCCCGAGGTTTGGAGCTGCATCCGCGGGTGCGCAATACGCTTGAGATCGAGTCCGGGATCAACGATCCGGTAGCGATCTTTCTGACGATCGTGTTGATCGAGTGGATAGTGCAGGGGCAGGGCGCCTCGGCGAGCGGCCTGCTTGTTTTCTTTGTGCGGCAGATAATCGGTGGTGCGGTACTCGGTGGGGTGGGTGGGGCGCTACTCACGCTGGTAGTCAATCGTCTGCCTTTGACCGCGAGCCTATATCCGCTGCTTGCCTTCTCGGGCGGGTTGCTCACCTATGGCATGAGTGCGCACCTTGGTGGTAGCGGTTTTCTCGCCGCGTATCTCGCCGGACTGATTGTCGGTAACGGGGCGCGATCGGCCCGGCGCAGTATCCAACAGTTTCATGACGCCATCGCCTGGCTCTGTCAGATCGGTCTTTTTCTCATGCTGGGTTTGCTGGTGACCCCGACCGACCTGGTGCCGGTGGCGTCCAAGGCATTGGTGGTCTCCGCTGCCATCATTTTGTTGGGCCGCCCGCTCGCGGTGACGTTGTGTCTGCTGCCGTTTCGTTTTCCCTGGCGTCAGGTGTTGTTCATCAGCTGGGTGGGAATTCGCGGCGCGGTACCCATTGTGCTGAGCCTGTTTCCCTTGCTCGCGGGGGTCCCGAGAGCGGGCATGCATTTCAATATCGTTTTCTTTATCGTGCTGATCTCGCTGCTGTTGCAGGGCTGGACCGTGGCGCCGCTCGCTCGCTGGCTGGGCCTGCAGTTACCGCGCCTGCATCCGGATGCGCGTCGGATCGACCTGGGCATTCGCAGTGATCATGAGCTGGTGATCTGTGAGCTGCCGCCCGAATGCCCGGCGCTCAATGCCACCGTGGGCGCGCTGCAGCCGCCGACTGGCGTGCAGCTGCTCGCGCTGGTGCGCCAGGGCCGTTCCATGGCCATCACGCCGCAGCGCTCTCTGCAGGCCCAGGATCTGCTGTATCTGCTGGTCCCTTCCTCCGCCACCGTGCAGGAGCGCTTTGATCACTGGCTCGACGATATGGGGACCCGGCAACCCGAGAGCCAGCGGCGCTTCTACGGCGAGTTCACTGTCGATGCCGCCTCGCCGATGATGGATTTCGCCGCGATATACCTTCATGAAAAGGCAACCGGCATGTTGCCGGGGGAGACCATCGGTGACTACCTAGACCGGCGGTTGCACCACAAGGCCTCCGAGGGCGACCTGGTGGAGGTTGGCAACGTCGTGCTCGTGGTGCGCGAAATGGATCAACGCCAGATCGTCAAGGTAGGCGTCAAGCTGCCCCGCCCATCGCCAGGCTAGAGCGGTCATAAGGTGGCGTATTGTTACCAAACCCAGCAACGGAGGGGCACACCATGCATTTCAGCCAAGAAGGAACCAATCTACTTAAAGACATTGAACAGCTCGGACTAGAGCCATACGATGACCAGACTGGAAAGCAAATTAACACATGGGTTAAGGGCGCAACGATCGGGTACGGACACTTAATTCACAAGAGCGAGTGGCATCTGTACAAGAACACAATCACCCAAACGCAGGCAGAGCAGCTATTTAAGGAGGATATCGCTCCCTTTGTTAAAGCCGTGAACGAGGCGATCACGGTTGCATTGCAGCAGAACCAGTTCGATGCGTTGCTACTGCTAGCCTACAATATTGGTGTGGACGGTTTCAAAAGCTGCTCCGCTGTTAAGCTGGTTAATGACCCTAATGCCAATACGGCATATCCGACTCTTGAGGATGCGTGGAAGGCATGGAATCGCTCTGGTGGTCAAGTCATGCAAGGATTGATTAATCGACGCAATGCGGAATGTAAGCTCTACACTCAGGCTATATATGCGAAATGGTAATTCAACTAAAGTGCTCGCAAACATCAAATTGCGAATAATTCAATGCGCAAAAAGATTTTTGTTTCTCTGGTCTCAATTGTGCTACTTGCCGCATGTTCGATTCTGAAGGCTCCTGATGCAGGCCAAGAAAATGGGATAATCGCGGGAATGTCTGTGAGCAGTGGGTTGAATTCCACAAAACCGGGAATTATTCCTGGAGCCGAGTGCGTGAACAAAAAAGATGTGGCTTCCCTCATGGGCAAATACAAAATCATTGCCACGGAAAAATATGGGGGTGGGCTAACGAGTCAGGACCAGGCGGTGCAGCAGTTCGGCCAGGTGATGGTCACACTGGCAAGCAACCGTGTCAGCGTAGGCGGCAACAAGCCGATCGCTGACCCAAACTACCGCGTAACGTGCCAGCCCGTGTTAGAGGAAGGGGAAGTTGTTCCGCGGGGCCAGCGACTTAGCAACTTCTACGGTTTCGGTACGGATCGCAAGGTTATTGCGGTCCTACAAGTACAGGATTCGAGTGATGAGGGTTCAACACCTTATTACGAGTTTGAACTGGTAACGGTTAACGGTGAATACGAGATGTGGTACATGAGTGACGGCTGGCTTTACAAGATGGGGCGGGTCCGGTGATTCGCGGTGGCTGGCATAAGAACCCACACCCTGGAGGGAGCGTTGCAATGATCGACGTCTATAGTTGGTCCACGCCAAATGGACACAAGGTGCACATCGCGCTCGAGGAGCTGGGTCTGGACTATCGTATCCACCCGGTAAACATCGGCAAGGCCGATCAGTTCAAGGCGGAGTTCCTGCGAATCAGCCCCAACAACAAAATTCCGGCCATAGTGGACCCTGAGGGGCCAGGCGGTGAGTCTTTTTCGCTGTTCGAGTCCGGAGCGATCCTGATTTATTTGGCTGACAAGGCTGGGCGGCTGCTGCCAACGGAGCCGCGCCGGCGTTATCGGACGATCGAGTGGCTGATGTTCCAGATGGGCAATCTGGGACCC
>JAKDMK010000208.1 GCA_030452365.1 Nitrococcus sp. | reverse complement strand
CGCCAAGATCCGTCATCGTGTCGAGCTCCGCGGAATTGGCGACGAGGAAAGCCGGTTCCACTCGATGCGGCGGCGACGCCAGTGCGCTTCGATGCCCGCCGCGAACACCGGATTCACCAGCTTGCCGCGGGAGTTGCTCCAGTGCGCATCTTCGCGGCGCACGACCACGCCCTCGAGCGGGCCAGCGCGATAATGGCTGCGTTCGCTCGTTGCCCATTCGCTCATCCGGGTCAGATTCGTCTCGCCGCGATGCAGCACAGGCACCACGGCGACCCCGGCCGCGGTCGCCCAGGCGTCGCGGCGCCTTGTGCTCCAGAAGCGGCCTTGCCGGCGGTCATAGACATCGAACAGCAGCCACCAGTCCGGCAGGGAATCGTAGCCGAGCGTATGGCGCGCCGCGCACCACTCGCCGAAGGCGATCAGATCATTGCCGAGCGCCCCTGCGAGTGCGCGTTCATGTTGCGCGAGCCACGCGGCGAGCCGCTTGAACTGACCCACAAACGGCGCCTGCAGGTACTCGCCCCGATTCTGCGCACGCACTGTGCCACCCGGCGCCGGCGAGAATCCGAGATTGGCGCCGTCGAGCTTTTCCTCCACCACCACCGGCCCGGCCAGCAGCGCGTCCATCTCTGCCGCGGAGAGCAGCTTGTCGTCGCGCGGTACCCCCTCGCCCAACCAGGCGACGTGCGGCGTATGGGGAAAGCGGAAGAAGGCGTTCGTCATGGCAACGCCGGCACGGGTTTGCCCGGAAACTTGCTCTGGTAGAAGGCTCACACATCGTTCGGGCACAAGAACTCGACTCGTATGCCCGCGCCCGCGAGCGCCTGCCACCAATCCAGCCATTTGCAGTCGGCGGCCTGCCAATGGGTGGTTTTGCCGGATGGGCATTGGCCACCGCGGCAAATTTACGATCAGCGGGGTCGAACTGCGGTTCCAGCGCGGCGCCCGGGAACTCATTAAAACATTCTCGCTGGCGTTCGGTCACTCGTACACAATGGACATGCCTGCGGTTAGCCTGATTCTGCAGCAGCCATTTGAGAAAGACCACGCCAGCACCCTTGCCACGCCGTGGATCGAGCTTATTCGGAGATGAGGCGATAGCCATCATCGAGGGGCTAACGGGGTCAGGTCTTACATTATTACATCAATGGAGCGGACGACTATCGCGACAGCGGGGGCACCGGCTGGCACCGGCTGGTTATCCGATGCTTTGCATCTTATTGGCGAAATCGCCGGTGGCAAAGCCGCGGCGCGCGCCGCATAGATTCTCAGCCGAAACCACCATGGCTGCCCGCTACCGCCCCGGCAATCGTGATGAGCGCCAAGATGAGCAAGATCACATGCAGATAGTGCATGCGCGCGAGCCGACGCGGCATGTTTGCCTCCAGCGGTCCGGACATGACTCTTCGGAGTACTCCGAGCGGACCTAGGACGAAGAGCATGAGAAAGAACAGCCCCCACAGCGCGAGCATGGCGTGCAGCCACCAGAAGCCTGGCTCATCGAGCACGCGCCAGAGCTCGAGCCGGTAGAGCATCCAGGCGCCGGTTGCGCCCACCAGCAGGATGGCGATACGCACCTGCGGCGCAAAGCGGTGCTCGATTGCGCGAAAACGCACCAGTGCGCCTGCCGGGTCGCGGCGCAGCTCCGGTAATAATACGGCGCTGACAAAGGCCAGTCCTCCGATCCACCACACCACGCCGAGCAGGTGCAAGCTTACAGCAATCGCTATATCCGACATCGAAGAGCTCCTTCCGCGGCTTGTCTTGCGCGTACATTGCAGCGGTTTTTCGAACCGGTTGCCTTGATCCGGATCAAGCGCGCTTTGTGCCGCAAAGCAAGATTCGGGATAATCGGATCAGCGCACCACCGCGCCAAACACTTGCGAATCGAGCTTTGGCCGTTGTACGGATTGCCGCTGAATCCAATACCCCCGAGTGACCATGCCCACAAACGAGCTGACGCAGCACTACCTCTTTGCGGCGCTGGACGAAACCCAGCGCCGACAGGCGCAGGCGCATAGCCATATCCGGCATCTCGACGCGGGCGAGCACCTATTCATGCAAGGCGATAGGGCAACTGCCTTCTGGTGGCTGGAGGATGGACAGATCAAACTCTATCGGCTCTCCGGGGATGGCCACCAAAAGGTCATGGGCCTAGTGGCGCCGCATCAGAGCTTCGCTGAAGGCATCCTGTTCATGGACACACCGCGTTATCCCGTCAATGCGCAAGCCATATCAGCCAGTACCGTACGCGCATTCGATAGTGGTACCTATCTGGCGCTCCTTGAAACCTCGTTCGCCACCTGCCGCGCCCTCTTTCGCCAGATGGTGCGGCGCACTCAGCGCCATTTGGATGAGATTGAGGCGCTGACCATCCAGAACGCGCGTTTTCGGCTCGTGCACTATCTTCTACGCCTGCGGCCGGTGGCAACGAGCGCCAGCGCGGGAACAGTCAAGCTGCCCACACGCAAGGGTTTGATCGCCTCGCAGCTTGCCGTGCAGCCTGAGACGCTGTCGCGGCTGTTTCGGGAGCTCGAGCGCGAGGGCTACATCCGCGTCGACGGTGATAGCATCCGAATAATGGATGTCGAGGCGTTACAGCGCCTGGTTCTGGCGTAAGCGTCAATGGGATCAGACTCGGTTGAACTTCGCCGCTATGGTGATATCTGCTCGATGTGCAATCTGCGCTTATAGCGCTGGACGCAGATCAATCGATGGAGCCGGCCCCAGGGGAGCACACCGACTTTGCAATTGATGGGTTCTATCGACTTCATAGCATCAATCAATTGGACGCCATGCGGCTGTTGCGTAGAACCTTGTTACTCGTTGCAGTGTCTGCCGCCTCTGGGTAGTTGATTTGATCGCAGTGCTATGCGCGAGGGGAAGCCATGATTCGAACGGGACGGATTTTTCTGGCCGTAGCTTTGGTGCTGCTGAGCGCTGGATCGATTCAGGCGGATGAGAACGCTTTGCGGCAACAGGCGCAGGCGAGGTTTGGCGTGCTCCCGGCGCAAATGCCCGGCGCGCAAAACGATACTCCCGAACTGGTCGAGCTCGGCCGGCAGCTCTACTTCGACAAGGCGTTGTCGATCAACCACAGCCAGTCTTGCAACACATGTCACCGGCTCGATGGTGGCCGTGGTGGTGATGACAATAATAAAACCTCCCCCGGCGCCAAAGGCATCTTGGGCGCACGCAATGCGCCGACCGTGCTCAATGCGGGCTTTGCCTTCGCTCAGTTCTGGGATGGCCGTGCCGCCGATTTGGTGGAGCAAGCGAAAGGGCCGATTTTGAACCCGGTTGAAATGGCTATGCCTTCGGCAGCGGCGGTAGAGCAACGCATTAGCGCCATGCCTGACTACCAAGAAGCGTTTGCGAAGGCATTCGGTTCCGATGCCGCGATCAGCTTCGATCATATTGCCCAGGCCATTGCCGCGTTCGAGCGTACCCTGATCACCCACGACCGCTTCGACCAATGGCAGCGCGGTGATGACAGCGCCCTGTCGGCGCAAGAGCAACGCGGCTTGCAGGCCTTTATCAGCAGCGGCTGTGTAGACTGTCACAATGGACCGCTCCTGGGCGGGCAGAAGTACAAAAAAATGGGCCTCATTAACCCCTATGCCAATACCAAAGACAAAGGGCGCATGGCGGTCACCGGTGACCCTGAGGACGCGTACTTCTTCAAAGTCCCCACGTTGCGCAATGTTGCGCTTACCGCGCCTTACTTCCACGATGGCGAGGCGGCCAGCTTGCAAGAAGCCGTTAAAAAAATGGGTTGGTTGCAACTTGGCCGTAAACTCAATGAGTCCCAGGTGGCCGATATTGTGGCTTTCTTGAATTCCTTGTCCATGGAAAATCCTGGTAAATTTCAAGCGATCTCTGAATAATTCGCAAGCGTCGCTTATGGAATGGCTACGAAAATCACTGGATTTAATTGATTGTTGTTCTTGTGCGGATATCCATTCGACGTGCAATCTGCGTCTGTAGCGCTGGACAGAGACGTATCAATCGAGTCCGAGCTGATTGATCTCCGTGCGTGCACCTCCAACCTAAACACTCGCGCGTTTATTCTTCTATGTCCGACTCTGTTTCTTGAAAGCGCCTCTATGGCCCAAGTGAGGATTCAATCGCCCTGTGAGAATTCGCCCTGTGAGAAGTGCGGATCCCCCACCGGGAGGTTCGCGCCTTCATACCATTCTCGGCAGGGACCCGGAAGCTATCGCCAGGTTTGACCGTGGCCACCGCCGGTATCTCCGCATGCCACCGGTTGTGGTCCAGTTTCTGCTAGTTGTCGAATCTAATTGATGAGTTGAGCGGGAAGATCACCTCGGGCATTGCATCCTCCTCGGTCGAGAGCAGGCGTCTGCCTTGATACCCAGGCTACCCCGCCGCAGTTGTGAGGGGTGAGGCAACACGCTAGAATTTCCGGACACGGCTATCCTCCTGCGCGAAGCGGCTTCGCTCAACAAGGCGATGAGCTTGGTCGTAAGACGGCGAAGGAGACCTTCTGGGCGGGGGCTCTAATGAACGAGAACCGAATCTCACAGAACCTGGCTGTAGTCGACGCTCATTTTCACAGTGAAGCCGAGAACGAGGTGACAGCGGCGCTGCAGTTGTACACGGACGACATCGTATGGGAGGCACCCGCTCTGAACGGTCTCGACCGTGCCTGCTCTGGAAAGGAAGAGGTGGCGAAGAACTACCGGGAGCTCTGGTCATCGATGCGAGACGTCAAATTCACGTCTCTGCAGCGCTTCGCAACGGTAGATCGCGTAGTGGACGACAGCCTCGTAACCTTTGAGATCATCCGGGATGGATACTGGCACTTTCCCGTCGGTTCCAAGATTGAGATGCGGCTCGTGCACATCTTTGAGATGAGGGATGGAAAAATTTCACGCGAATTGGTCTTCGACATGGGCCGACCCCGGCGTTGAGATCGCCGTCCAACCAGCGCTTGGAGCGAAGCCGCCGCGCCGCTGTGAACTCGGCTGGTGCGCCGCGCACGGCCAATCAACCACTACGCCGTTATGCGGTCAGTGTAGGAACCAGAGACTAATCGGCATGTGACCTGACATGGAATCATCCGACAGAAACTCGACGATCG
>JAKDMK010000207.1 GCA_030452365.1 Nitrococcus sp. | reverse complement strand
GACCAGCAGGGCGAACAACAGCGCTTGAGCAATACCACGCGTCATTACGCTTCACCCTCCCGGCGCAGTTTGGCAATGAGCGGCTGCAGCGTCTCATTGAGGCTGCGGGCGGTAATGGCACCCGTATGCTTGTAGCGAATGACGCCGTTGCGGTCGATCACATACGTCTCCGGCACGCCGTATACGCCCCAGTCCATGCCGACCTCGCCCTTCCGATCGAAGCCCACCGCCTGATAAGGGCTGCCGTATCGCTCGAGCCAGGAAATCGCTTTGGACCGCTCGTCCTTATAATCAATGCCGTAGATAGGCACGCCGTTCTCGGACAAGGCCATCAAATAGGGATGCTCCTGGCGGCAGGTGGTACACCAGCTCGCCCAGACGTTGATCAGGGCAACCTCGCCCTCGAAGTCAGAGAGCTGCACACTGCTTCCCGGGTTTCGCAAGCCTGGCACCTGAAATTCCGGCGCCGGCTTGCCGACCAGCGGCGATTCAACCTGGGAGGGATCCGAAGTCAAGCCGAGGCCGAGCATCAACGCCATCGCGCCAAACAAGATCAAAGGCAGAAACAGCAAAGTGCGCTTCATGTCCTGGCCTCTGAGAGCCGATCTGCCGCGGTGCCATGGCGGGCCGCCGCATCACGCGCGAGCAGTCGGCGATAGCGTGGATCCGTAATGCACATTACACCGCCAATCGCCATCATAACGGCACCGAACCAGACCCACCGCACCAGCGGCTTGAGCCGAATTCGAAAGCTCCAGGCCCCGTTGTTGCCCAGTGGTTCACCGAGCGCCACGAACATGTCGCGAAATATCCCACCGTCGATAGCGGCTTCGGTCATGGGCATGCGCTGCACTTGATAGACCCGTTTCTGCGGGTGCAGTACGGTTAATGACTTGCCGTCATGGGATACCTCGACACGCGCTTCGGTCCCTTGATAATTAGGTCCCTGAATCGGATGCGTGCCAACAAAGCGGAACGAATAATCACTGACCGCATAAGAGTCCCCCGGGCGCATCTTCAAATCGCGGCTTACCTCGAAGGTATTGACTGCGGTAACGCCGGCAACGAAGACCGCCAAACCCAAGTGTGCCAGCAACATGCCGGTGATGCTGCGCGGCATTCGGCGCAGCGCGGCTATGGGGTTGCGCCGTCCAACGATGCGCTCCCTTAGTGCTTGGAAGCTGCCGGCCGCGACCCAAACCGCCAGCGTGATGCCTAGTACCGCGCCCAGGCTGACCTGCCAAAGCCACCAGGTAAGGACAAGCAGTGCGCTTCCGGCAATCAGCACTGGTCCCCGAAGCTTATGCGCAAGCTCCTGCCAACGATCCCCCTTCCACTTCAGCAAAGGCCCGATCGCAACCAACACCAGCAAGGGAATACCCAGCGGCAAGAAAACAGTCTCGAAATAAGGCGCGCCCACCGAGACTTGGCCAAGGCCGAGCGCATCCATCGCCAACGGATAGAGCGTGCCCAGCAGTACGGTGGCGGCGGCAACGGTGAGCACCGCGTTATTGAGTAGCAGCATCGTCTCCCGCGATAGCAGCTCGAAGCGGCCGATCGAGTGGACCTTGCGGGCGCGCCAAGCATAAAGCGTAAGCGAGCCACCAACGAAAACAACCAACAGCCCGAGCACAAAGACGCCGCGCAGGGGGTCGACTGCGAAGGCATGCACCGAGGTCAACACCCCTGAGCGCACTAAGAAGGTCCCAAGCAGGCTCAAGGAGAAAGTCAGGATAGCCAACAGCACGGTCCAGCGCTTGAATGCGCCACGCTTTTCCGTTACAGCAAGAGAGTGGATAAGCGCGGTTCCGGCGAGCCAAGGCATGAAGGAGGCATTCTCCACCGGATCCCAGAACCACCAGCCGCCCCAACCGAGCTCATAGTAGGCCCAGTAGCTGCCCATGGTGATCCCCATGGTCAGAAACACCCAGGCACCCGTGGTCCAGGGCCGTGACCAACGCGCCCACGCCGAATCCAGGCGGCCGCCGAGCAAGGCGGCAACGGCAAAGCTGAACGCGACGCAGAAGCCGACATAGCCCATGTACAACATCGGCGGATGTATGACCAAACCCGGGTCCTGCAGCAGGGGGTTGAGCGCCCGGCCCTCCAGCGGAGCAGGATGCAGGCGCGTAAATGGATCGGAAGTCGTCAGCAGGAACAACAAAAAGCCGCAGCTCACCAGTCCCATCACGCCGAGCACCCGGCTGCGAAACGCCATAGGCAGCTCCCGACTGAATACCGTGACGGCCACGGTCCACACGCCCAGAATCAACACCCAAAGCAGCAGCGACCCTTCATGGGCACCCCACACGGCGGCAAACCGGTAGTACCAGGGTAGAGCCGTGTTGGAGTTCGCCGCGACGTAGGCGACCGAGAAGTCGTTAGTCAGGAATGCATAGGCCAAGGCGGCGAAGCTGCAGGCGATGAAAACGAACTGCCCGCGGGCGGCCGGCACCGCCACGGCCATGAGATTGGCGCGGTCACGCAGCGCGCCATAAACAGGAAAAATAGCCTGCGCCAGCGCGAGAGAGAGGGCGAGCACCAGCGCAAAGTGGCCAAGCTCTGGAATCACGGCGCACCTCCCATGGGGCCGCGGCTTGCGCCGGCGCCGTTGTCGGAGACTTGCAACGCCTCCTTGACCTCGGGCGGCATGTATTCTTCATCATGCTTGGCGAGAACCTGGTCGGCATGGAAGATGCCGCCTGCGCCGAGTTGGCCGTGGACAACCACCCCTTGTCCTTCCCTGAACAGATCCGGCAGGACCCCGGTGTAGGTCACCGGTATGGTTTGACTACCGTCAGTTACATCGAAGCGGACACTTAGACTGCCCGACTCGCGCTCGACAGTCTCGGCCGCGACCAGTCCGCCCAAGCGAAACGGATAATCGGGCGGAGCCTCACCCGCGGCCACTTGGGATGGCGAGAAGAAATAAAGGAGGTTCTGCTGAAACGCGGTCAATGCCAGCGCCGCCGCGCCGGCGACTCCGGTCAACAGCAGACCAACCAGTACTATTCGCTTGCGCCGAGGCGTCATCTTTCCCCTCCTCGCTCAATCTCACGTCGCAGGGCGCGGAACCGAAATACGGGTAACAGCGCGTTTGTAATCAATACCACCGCTGCAACCCCATAGGCCGACCATACATAGAAGCCGTACCCGCCCATGTACAGGAACTCATGCCAGCTCATCGCTAACCCCTCGTCCAGGTAGCAAGGCATTGACCCACCGACTGCTGCGCTCTCGGGCAATGAGCTCACAGCGCGCTCTTTGCAGCAATGCCGCGAATAAGTACAAGTGCAGCGCGACGACCATGATCAGCAGCGGCAGCAGCATGCTGAGCGCGATCGATGGCCCGCCGAGCTTAATTACGGTAGATCCCTGGTGCAATGTATTCCACCACTGCACGGAGAAATGGATGATCGGGACATTGACGACACCAACTACCGCCAGCAACCCGGCCGCGCGTGCTGCCCGCCGGGGATCGTCGTATGCGGAGGCGAGCGCAATGAATCCCAGATAGAGAAACAGCAGAATGAGCTCGGAAGTCAGGCGCGCATCCCATACCCACCAAGCTCCCCACATAGGCTTACCCCAAAGTGAGCCGGTGACCAGGGCGATAAACGTAAAGCTTGCTCCGAGCGGGGCAATGGAACGTGCCAGCACTTCGGCCACCTTGACCCGCCAGATCAGGGCCGCCGCGGAAAAGCTGGCCATGAGGACATAGCTCAGCAAAGACAGCCAGGCGCTTGGCACATGGATAAACATAATTCGGTAGCTATCGCCCTG
The DNA here is from genome assembly GCA_030452365.1 of Nitrococcus sp. GTDB lineage: Bacteria > Pseudomonadota > Gammaproteobacteria > Nitrococcales > Nitrococcaceae > Nitrococcus. The sequence goes on along the minus strand of JAKDMK010000207.1, from coordinate 1,324 downwards.
TTGGTAGTCTGGCGGCGCCACTACAAGGCCCCAGTACAGACCAACGGCTAGGCATATGAGGCAGGCTGTCCAGAGCCAGGGCAACAGCCGCCCCGCGAAGCGATAGAAATAGGGCGGCGATCCCAATCGGTGTAGCCAGATCCACATGAGTTCTTTCGTCCTCTGCCTACTGCTTGGATCGAGTCATTGGTTGCCCACCGGCGGTGAACGAGCGAGCAACTGATCGATGACGTGGGTTATCTGCTCATAGGGCTGCGCGCCCATCATCGGGATCACGGTGCCAGTGGCGTTGTCTCGCACGAAGTTTCCCGGTGTACCCGTAACGCCAACCCGCGTCCCCTCGGCAACATCGGCGCGGACAGCCGCGAGTGTCTTGCCGCTATCAAGGCAGTGCTTGAATGGTTTCCGCTCCAGCCCGACCTCTGTTGCGAGCGACACCAGTTCCCCAGCGGAAAGCTCACCGCCGGCGGAGTGCGCGCGCGCGAAAATTCGATCGCTAAAAGCCCAGAAGACCGCATTACCGCCCAGCTCGGCCGCGCACTCGGCGCCCGCCGCCGCTTCCTGCGCGCCCGGGTTGTGAATGCTTAGCGGGAAATGGCGATACACCCAGTTCACCTTGCCCTGATAGTGCTCGACAATACGGTGCGCCGTGGCATGGAACCGCTGGCAATAGGGACACACATAATCCGAATACTCTATAAGAGTAATTCGTGCGGAGCGATTGCCCAGCACGTGATCATCGGGCTGAATCGGTTTGACGTCGTCCCGTGCTTGCTGCTTGGCGATAAAGGCGAGGATGCCTTGCTCGATTCGAGCATCAAGCTTATCCTCGATAAGTTGGCCCTTTTGCAGCCGTTGCTCGATGCGCTGATCCACATAGCGGCCAAGCTCCTCCTCACTCCAATCCCCAATCGGCTTCGAATTCGACGCACCCAGCGCAACCGCCGAATGCCCGATGCCAACGACCATGGCGCTGATAACGATCGCCGCCGCTCGCCATGAGCGCTGCTTCAAAAGCATGCGATCATCCCGATTCAAAGGCATGGTACACCCGATTCGTTCGCTGCCGACACAGCGTATAAATCCACCGCCTCGCGATCGCTCGCAGGGCATCCATAAAGGGTCTGTTGACACTCACCCACGACTCCGCGCCGGCGGCTATTTTTTCGCAAGACAAGGCACCGCGAGCGCTGTGTAGCCGGGCTACATAAGCGAGCGGCAACGCAGGATTGCGAGAAAATAGCCCCGTCCCTTCGGGTTGCGCCCAACAGCCGGCCATGCTGCGTTGCTCGTCGTTCATTTGGAACAACCAAACTTCTCTCCT
>JAKDMK010000656.1 GCA_030452365.1 Nitrococcus sp. | reverse complement strand
GCCTAACAAATAGGAATAGGTCGCGCGCAGCCGCGACCTATTCCGCGTTGAACAAGCCCGGTGCTGGTTCTGGCGAGGACCTTATTTAGAGGGCAAAGATCGAGATTGCGAGGGGGGTTATCCCGGCTGTTGGTGACGGACTTTTCCGAGGCCGAGAGCGGCCCTGATCCGGCTATGGCCATGATCTCGGTCAGGCTGCGCATGCTTGGCATGGTCCTCCCTGTGGTGAACCGACGGGCACGCGAGATGGCGTCACCGGCCGAGCGGGACTGTTACGGCCGTGCCCCGCCAGTCGCTAGGTTGCCATCAACCGCCTTGGCATCACCGCGACGCATTGCATGGGCAGCTGGCAGTGGGAGCACAGCCAGGGTGGACGGCCCTTGGGCGGCACGGTCGCGACGATGACCTGCAGTACCAGCTGCACGAGCTTGAGCGTCTTAGCGGCGTTGTGATGCACAAAGCCAAAATTGCGCACCCGGCGGAAACCGCTGGGCAGCACGTATTGGACGATGCGCCACAAAAACTCCGCTATTGGCAGGGTGCGCGGCACGGTGTTGCCGGTGGCCGATTCGGTGTAGCGAAAGATCGGCGTGCGGCGCTGGCGATCCAGTGCCACGAGCTGGCTAGTTGTCCGCCGGCGCGAAGCGCCGACTATCAACTTGCACGAGCGGACGCCGCTACGCGGCTGCGCCCGCTCGTTCGGCGTCGAGCCCGTCGGGCTCTCCGACTGGTCGCGGGTGCCGCTCAGCTCGAGGCCCGATAGGTTCCGGGAAGAGGCCCGTACGCTTGCAGAGAGCCGCGAAAATGCTATCATTTAGACGGTGAACAACACGCACCGCCGGACTCTGGCAGCGATCTGGGCCGATCCTGTCAACGGAAACCTTGAGTGGCCCCGAATTGAAGGCCTGTTCACGGCGCTAGGCTGCCGGACGGTTGAAGGACCGGGATCTTCGGTCACGTTCGAATATCAAGGCAGTCGGGCGACTTTTCATCGTCCGCATCCTGGAAGGGAAGCTCTCCGCTACCGGGTAAAGGCTGCGAGGGAGTTTCTAGAAAAAATAGGAGCTAAGCCATGACGAATACCATGGAGTATCGCGGTTACGTCGCGAGCATGATTTTCGATGCGGAGGACAAGGTAATTGTAGGTCGTGTCTTGGATGTAGACGACATCATTACATTTCACGGTGAGTCGGTCCGTGAGTTTGAACGTAACCTTCACACGATCGTCGATGACTACATTGCTGCCTGCGAGAAATTGGGGGCGGCTCCGGAGAAACCTGCAAGCGGTAGACTCATGCTGCGAGTTTCGCCCACCGCACATGCGGCTGCACTTAAGGCCGCTGCTCGTAAAGGTGTTAGTTTGAATAAGTGGGCTGAGCAAGCTTTGAATGCCGCCAGCCGCAAGAGTGCTTCCCAAAGAACATCACGTGACAGTGGGGGGGAAGTGGCGTCAGACTGATATTTATTACTGATCAACCGCATCCTCAGGTTGCTTCTTCGGCCG
>JAKDMK010000206.1 GCA_030452365.1 Nitrococcus sp. | reverse complement strand
AGAAGGTCGATCTCCAGATCGTCGCGCGGGGCGAAATCCACATGTCCGCCTTCGCTTGCGAACGCGTGGTGGCGCTCGCCGTCCCAATAAAGTCCGGCTTCGCCGAGCCCAGTGCCGGCCGCAATGACCGCCGCGTTGCCGGTGGCATCGGCGCGGCCCTGATTGAGCACCGTGAGGTCCGCCGGCGTCAATGCCATAACACCCCAGGCATTGGCAGCAAGGTCATTGATCAGCCGAATGTTTTCTAACTTCAATTCGAGCTCATGCGCCAGGGTTGCGGAGTCGATCAGCCAGGGCAGATTGGTCGCTTTCGCCTGCCCGCCGCGCACCGGGCCGGCAACGCCAAATGCGGCATACCGGATCTCATGCCCGTGGTCTTTCTCAAACTGCCGCACCACTTGCGCGAGGCTGGCGTAATCGCGGCTGCGGTATTTCTTTTTCACCACCATTTCGAGGCGCCCGCCCTGCGCTTCAAAAAAAGCCAGCCGCGTCCAAGTTCCGCCGATATCCCCCGCCAGTATCATGAGTCGAAATTTCTCCAGTAGCGCCCGTCGCGCCGCATCAGCTCGTCGGCTTCCCGCGGCCCCCACGAACCGGCTACATATTGCGCCGGCCGCGAGGGCTCCTGCTGGGAGTCGAGCAGCGGCATAATGATTCGCCACGCGGCCTCGACCATATCGGCGCGTCGAAACAACGTCTGATCACCGATCATGCAGTCGTGCAGCAACCGTTCGTAGCCGGTGGCGACAGAGGCATCGAAGTAGTCGTTGTAGCAGAATTCCATCTTCACCGCCTCCTGGCGCATCCCCGCTCCGGGGACTTTGGCGCCGAAGCGCAGCGAAATGCCCTCGTCCGGCTGGATGTTCAGGACCAACTCGTTGGGCGAAAAACGTCGCAGCGACGTGTCGCGAAACAGCTGGAATGGCGGCTGCTTGAACACGATTGCAATCTCGGTGCTGCGCCGTGCCAGGCGCTTTCCGGTGCGCAGGTAGAATGGCGTGCCGGCCCAGCGCCAATTATCGATCATGAGCTTGAGCGCGGCATAGGTTTCCGTTCGAGATTGCGGATCGACACCCGACTCGCTGCGATAGCCGGGAAGATGCCTACCCGCGAGCGTGCCCGCGCCGTACTGCCCGCGCACCGTGGTGTCCGAGGCATGCTCTGGTGCGAGCGCATGCACGGCATGCAGTACCTTCACCTCCTCATCACGCATCGCATCGGCATCGAGCCGCGCGGGCGATTCCATCGCGGTAAGCGCCATCAACTGGAAGAGATGGCTTGGAATCATGTCACGCAGTGCGCCCGCCGTTTCGTAGTAGCCGCCGCGGTGCTCGACGCCGATGGTTTCGGCGGCGGTGATCTGCACATGGTCGATGTACTGGCGGTTCCAGAGCGGTTCGAAGATGCTGTTGCCGAAACGGAACACAACCAGATTCTGCACCGTCTCCTTGCCTAGATAATGGTCGATGCGATAAATCTGCGGTTCGTTGAGGACCTGTTTGATCTCGGCGTCCAGGGCGCGCGCCGAGGGGAGGTCATGCCCGAACGGCTTCTCAACTATTACTCGCCGCCATCTGCCTGAGTCTTCGCTGGCGAGGCCTGCTGCCCCGAGCTGGCCCACGATCTCTCCGAACAAGCGCGGCGCCACCGCCAGGTAATAAAGCCGGTTGCCGCCGGCACCGTGTTTTTTGGCTACGTCGTTGATCTTCGCCGTAAGCGAGCGGTAGGCGCCGGCGTCATCTAACGCCCCGCACACGTAGTAAACGCGTTGCAATATCTGCTTCCAGGCGTCGCGCTCGATATCTACCCCGAACTTCTCCGCCTCCTGATCGAGGCGCTTGCGTATGGTCTCGTCGGTATAATCGCTGCGCGCAAACCCGACTACTGCAAACTCCTGCGGCAGAAGCTTATCGCGCGTGAGGTTGGCTAACGCCGGAATCAGCTTGCGCGCGGTCAGATCACCGCTCGCGCCAAAGATCACCAGCACGCACGGATCGGCGATGCGCCTGGGCGCGGCAGCCTTGACCTGCCCGTTTGCTGTAGCTGGAGATTGCATCCGATTTTCCCCTGTAATCATGGAGATTTCCCGATCGCCAGTGGTCAATGCAGTGTCGGCCGGCCCTCATGTCCCGGCTGCACCGGAGTGATGCCCAGATCGGCACGTGCCATCTTGCTGATAACGGTCCAAATTGCATCGTAGATCGCGTATGGGCTCGTAAGCAGGATCTGAGCGTCGATAACGTCCCTGCTACTCCATTCCTGCAGCCGGTTGGCGTAATTGCACGCGACCGCAAGCCGCGCCCGTTCGTACGCGGCACCCCAACGGCTATCCTCCTCCGCCGCGATGATGGCGCGCTCGATCTTCGCGGTGATTTGCGGTAGGTGCGACTGCGCCAGCCGTAGATGCCTGGCCAGGATCTCCTGGGCCCAACGGATCTGCCTGTCGGTACCCTGCATGAGTTTGCTCCTTGGATAACCCCTTACCTGTCCCTATCTATACGCCAGGTTCGCCCGCTGTGAAAGGCGCGGCGCGGTTTGCTGCAGCGCAAATATAAGCTCCTTCATGGGCCGGCAGGTCAGCGCAGCAGCGGGTGCTGCGTGGCGAGCGCAGATTCTCTGTCGTGGCAAGGGATTGCCACGCCGTCGGCCTGCTGCGGCAGTCAGTGCATAGGCGGCAAAACCATCTGGGAATGCTTGCTTGACCTCGGAGTGCGTGCTATCTGACATTTTGGAGCTGATTGTTGTCTTAAGAGTTGATGGCTGCTCGCCTTGGTAGGTGCACCAAAGGCAGCTTGTCAAGGCAATAACCGCAATCGGCGGGGTAGGCTAATATGGGAGAGAGCAACGAGCATTCGGCGTGGTCAGGCAGCGATGGCGGCCCCGCAGGGGCGGTCTGGCGACAGATGGGAATGGAGCATATGAACATCCCGCCCCCCCCATGCGCGTGGAACAAGGTTTGGCGGCAAGAGCTGCATTGTTCTGCCATCCATGAGGCCGGACACCTGGTGGTCGCGCGTCGACGCGGCTACTGGGCGCGTGCACGGCTCTACTATCCTATGAATGGTGGTCGGCAGTCGTTGTATTGGTCTGGCCAGACTATGCTCCAACCCAATGTATTGGCGAGTGACGCGGTGGCGATCGGATTGGCTGGCTTTATATCGGAGGTGGTTCATATCGGCGGCGTTACCATCGCAGATTGTCCGAGCGTCTATGCCGATGCAGCCTATGACGATTTCACCTCACTATCCGTATCCGATCGCGCTTACATAGCATCCGCCGGCGGTATAGACCCGTTTGAGCTACAGCCTAGGCTTATTGCGGAAGTCGCAGCAGAGGTAGCCATTTTGCGCGCTGAAATTCGTCGTGAGGCGGCACTGCTGATCAAGGCGGCGCAGGCATTGCGCATGAGGTAGTGATTGGCGCGCATTCATCGACTAGGGGCTTGCCGAAGCCGTGCCGGGGCATGTTTGATTACTGGCGACTGTTTGCATAAGTGCCCATAAGCACCGTCTCGGCGATGATATGTCCCTTCATGGCCTTGCGCAGCGCCGTTGCGCTCGGTTGCCCCTGCAGATCGAGCCTCTGATCCAGGGCGTAAAGCCGAAAGAAGTAGCGATGGCGACCGATCGGCGGGCAGGGACCGCCGTAGTCGGCGCGCCCCCAGCTGTTCACACCGGTGCGGATAGCTGCCGAGACATGCTGCAGGTCAACATCCTCGGGTAGCCCGGATAGCTTCGTTGGAATCGCATAGAGCACCCAGTGATACCAAGTAAGGCGCGGTGCATTCGGGTCCGGTGCATCGGGATCCGACACGATGAGCGCCAAGCTCTGCGTGCCCTCTGGCACGACGCTCCAGGCAAGGGGAGGCGAGATATCACTGCCGGCGCAAGTATAACGCGCGGGGATGGCACTACCATGCGCAAAGGCCTCGGACCTCAGCTGCAAGCCGCCGGCGCCAGCCGAGTCCGTGATGCCGAGCGCAAGTATCCCGATGGCCGCAGCGATCGGCAGGGCTCGCATCGAGCCGGATCTGTGCGCACGCACACCAACAGCGAGCGCCTCAGCCAACGCCACTGCGCGTTTGCAGATAGGCGATGAGTCGCTCGCGGCGTTCCTCGCCAGTGAGCGCGCTCGCCTTGGCGCGCGCAAGTAGGGTTGCAGGCCAAGTAGCGTCAGCCTCGAGCAACTGCTCGAATGTGCCCCACCACACGATCTGAAAAAAAGGGTGAACACAGGAGTTGTAAGCCGCTAACGCTTTATCGTTGCAGCCGATGACATCGACCGGCGTTAGGACATCCACCAGCCGCGGCTTTACCGCGATCAGATCGCCTAGTTTCATGCCCCAGCGCATGGGCTCCATGCGGGTCAGATACTGAGTAAGCTCGGCTACTGAACGAAACCACTGGATCACCTCCGTTCCATCCGAACCGGCAGTGGTACAGCCTTGATTAAAGCGCCGTGGATCGCGCTTTACCGTAATCTCCGCCACCTGCTGAAATTTCTTGCCTTCCCAACCGTACATCGCCATGGTGTTATCCATTGAACTTGCTTTGCATCATGCCAAGAATAGACGAATGGATAGGGATTTGGGCAATCGGGCAATGCATCAGCAGACGCTAGAGCTTACCGCGCCTGGGCGCGGCACACAGGAAATCACGGCGGATGTGGCCGCTGTCGTGCGCGAATCCGGGATCGACAGCGGCCTTTGTCATCTATTTGTCCATCACACCAGCGCTTCGCTGATCATTTGCGAGAACGCCGATCCCTTGGTGCGTGAGGATCTGGAGCGTTTTGCACAGAGGCTGGTTCCGGATGGCGACCCGATGTTCAAACATCGACAGGAAGGCGCGGACGATATGGCGGCTCATGTCCGCACCGTGTTCACCCAGAGCGCGCTTAGTGTCCCCGTGGCCGGCGGCCGGCTGGCACTCGGTACCTGGCAGGGTGTCTTTCTATGGGAGCATCGTTACATTGCCCAACGCCGCCGCATTACGATCAGCGTGATCGGGGAGTGACGGGCGCCACATCTTGGCCAGATGGGTGTGCTATCCTGCTGCAGCTTTTTGGCACAGCGACAGTAGTAACAACGCATGGCGGCTCGACATATATACCGGGTGATCTTCCACAATCAGGGCAA
>JAKDMK010000205.1 GCA_030452365.1 Nitrococcus sp. | reverse complement strand
CTGATCCCCCCTTTCGTACGCCTTGACCAGTATACTGCCGCCATGCAGCACGACAGCGGCTATCACCTGCTCTTCGCCCACCCCGAGCTGGTCGAGGACCTCATCAGGTCCTTCGTCGATGCGCCCTGGGTGGCGGAGCTCGACTTCAGCACGCTCGAGCGGGTCAACGCCAAGCTCCACGGCCCGGGGCTCGACAGGCGCGAGGGTGATATGATCTATCGCGTGCGTCGCCAGGCGGGCGGTGAGGTCTATCTCTATCTGCTGTTGGAGTTCCAGTCTCGGCGTGATCCCTGGATGGCGGTGCGCGTGCTGGTCTACGTCGGGCTGCTCTATCAGCACCTGATCAAGGAGGGGCGGCTCACGCCGGCCGGGCGGCTGCCGCCGGTCTTTCCGCTGGTGCTCTACAACGGCGATGCGCGCTGGCGCGCGGCCACATCGGTCAAGCCGCTGCTCGATGTTCCGCCCGGCAGCGCGCTATGGGCGTACCAGCCGCGCATGCGGTATTATCTCATCGAGGAGCACCGCTTCCCTCAGGGCAAGGCGGACTCGCTGGTCGGATTGCTGTTTCGGCTGGAGAACTGCCGCACGTCCGAGCAGCTCAGCGCTTTGGTGGACGAGTTGCTCGCCGCCCTGGCCGAGCCCAGCCGGCAGGTCTTGAAGCGCGACATCGCCACGTGGCTGTGCCAGGTGCTTATCCCCACCAAGGCCGTGGATGTGGACACTGCCAAGCTTGCCGATCTCGCGGAGGTCAGAACCATGCTTGCCGAGCGCATCGAGCAGTGGAAAAAGGAGTGGAAGGAGGAGGGCCTGCAGAAGGGCCGAGAGGAGGGCCGAGAGGAGGGCCGCAGCCAAGGTCAGGCGGCGCTACTGGCCCGGCAGTTGGAGCGCAAGTTCGGTCCTCTGCCGACCGCGTTCCAGCGGCGCCTGGCCGGCGCCGCGCCGGCCGAGCTAGAGCGTTGGGGCGTGCAATTACTCGATGCCCAGCGCCTGGAGGACGTCTTCAAGTAAGCGGACGCGGCGCCGCTCGAGGCGGCAGCCGCTCCTCCAAGCTTACGTAAATGCTTCCGCGCATCGCCTGATGCCATGAGGAAAGCGCCGAGGCAGATGTGCTAATTCTGTACTGAACCGACGAAGCCGTCACATCCCCTGCTTGACCGCAAAGATCCTGTCGATATACAGCGCTTCAATCGCATCAGAGTTGGGCGGGGCGATCCATGCCGAGCGATCTTCGTCATATTTCCAGCGCCCCGACAGGCGAAACGCGTGATATTGCCCATCCTGGACCTCGGCCAGGCGGACTTGGCGCTTTACGCCCGGATAGATGCCGAGGCGCATCGCCGGCGCGTCGTCCTTACCTTGGGCGCCGATCGCGCGCGCGGTTATCCACACGGTCCACTTACCCGTCTTTGGCAAGAGCTGCTCAAGCGGCAACTGAATACCCCACACCGGACTATCACCCGCCATGCGCGCCGCGGCCCCATCCGAGGCCGAGGCATCGGCCACGATGCGGGCATCACCCGCGAGCCGAAAGCTGATCTCCTGAACCACTATGCAGTCCCCGGCGCTGGCGCGCCGGCACTGCGGCGGCGTATGCGCTAAATGCCTCGCTACGGACAACCGATCCAGGAGCTCCGCCGTACTCCCGCCCTCGCGGTAGGCGCTGACCTTGGCGAGCTCCAGATATCGAGCAAAACGGTCCAGGCGCTCCTCCATCGCCCAGTCGTCATCCGCGCCGCCCGCGCGCGATTCCAGCCTTGCCCGGTTCATCAAAACGGCATAGTCAACCGCTATACGAGCGGCCTTCACATGACGCAGGAACTGCGCGTGGCCCGCCGCGGCCTGCTCGGCCTTGGCGAACAGCCCGTCGGCCTTGCGCAGCAACTCGGCGCTGAGATAGGACACCGTGGGCGGGGTTTTTACCGCGAGATTGGTGTGATGGCGCTTGGCCGAAGCATGCAATGCATGGATGTACTCCTGGATATAAGGCGCGGCCGGTCCGTAATAGCCCTGGATGAACTCGGCGATCAGCGCCTCGGCATCCTGATAAGGATCCCATAGCAGCTTGGCCAGCACCCAGGCCCGAAGCTCCGCGAATTCCCCGCCCTCGGTGCCGTAGGAGCCCTGCTCGAAGACCCCTTCGACGGCCGTGCGTTTGGCCAGTGCCCGCACATTAGGCCCCAACACGTGAAGGTTCGGGTGGGGCTGCAAATAGCCGGCGAAGTTGGTGATGTAATCCCAGACCAGGATCTGTTCGGTTAGCCGTGCCCAGCCGTCAAGATCCTCAAGGAAATCGCGATTCCCGGCAGCGCTCAAGGGCTCGGAGAAATCCGCCTCGATATCCGCGCTCATCACCCCCATGTTGTCCGGCAAGTCTGCCTGTGTCGGCGGTTTCCGACTCCAAAGGTAGGCTTGCGCGAGCACCGTCACGTGGGGGAAGTCCGTCTGCACCGCCTCCGCTATGAACCGCACGAAGTCCACATAGGCCGCGCTCGGCGCACCGCCTTCCTCGATGAGCTCCCCGTCTTTGCCGCCGCGATAGTACGAGCCGCGATCGGCGTGTGGAATCGCTAAGTAGTAGGGCTCTTGCGGCCACTTCGCGAGCTGTTTCTTAACCGCAGCCGTTGCAATATCCCGGACCGCCTCATTGCCAAAACGCAGCTGGCCGCCGCCATAGTACTCGGGATGGCTCTCGCGGTAGATCTTCGGCGGCACCAGCCGGAATATACCGAGGCTACGCACCGCCACATAGCCGCCGTGTTGCTCGCCAAGCTTGCGGCCGATTCGGTGGCCCAGTTGCCCGTTAAGACGATTGCGGGCGCTGAAGGCGGGATCATCGGCATCCCCGGAAAAAACCTCGCGGTAGTGAAACCGCGGAACCTCGCGCACATGGATCGCGGCGAGCCGGATCGTAGGCTGATCCGGAATGACGGAGAATTCGGATGAGTACCAGCGGCAGCCCAGATACTCCTCCAGGAAGTAATACACCGCGTACAGCGTGCCCCTCGGCGAGCCGCCCACGAAGTAGAGGTTTTCCCCAGAGGTATGAATCTCGAAGCCATCACTGCCGAGGCTACTGCGCTGAAGCTCACCGCCTACGCTCTCCTGCGCCAGCCGATTCCAGCCCACGACCAGCAGTGGTCCAGACACCGCGCTCCGGTCGTGCACGAGCGGAAACTCGGCGCCAGTGATCTGTTCGAGAAATCGTGCGAGCTCGCGCGCCGCATGGCCTACAGCCGCCGGTGCGGACGGCGCGGAATAAATGGCGTATGCGCTCGCCGCGCCTTCGGCCAGCACGAGCGGCCTATCATCGGCAAGTGCGCCGTCGTGCAGCAGCGTCCCAGCTAAACCCACGACCAACAATAAGACATAACGAAGACACGCCATTACTACCCCCACCAATATCAAGGCCGCCGATTGATCTGTAGCTACACCGGAGCTACAGTTGAGTTCTCAAACCAAGAGGACATTCCCATGAACACTGATAGCGTCGTTCGCGCCCGCATCGACAGCGAAACCAAGGCACGCGCTACCGCCGCTTTGGAAGCGATGGGTCTGTCTGTCTCCGACGCCATCCGCCTGCTCCTGCTGCGAGTCGCCGCGGAACAACGCCTGCCGTTCACCGTGCAGGTACCCAACGCCGCCACGACCAAAGCCATGGACGAGTTAGAAGCAGGCCGTGGCCAGCGCTTCGTGAGCGCCGATGATTTGTTCCAGGACTTGGATCTCTAATGTTGCTACCGGTCAGCTCCTCGAAATTCAAGCGCGACGTTAAGCAGGCCGGCAAACGCGGTAAGGACATGACCAAGCTGCGCATATTGCTCCAACTCCTCATTGAGCAACAGCCGTTACCGCCTTCCAATCTTGACCATCCACTCAAGGGCGAACGGAAGGGCTACCGGAACGCGCACATCGAACCCGACTGGCTATTGCTCTACCGGATCGTCGGCGACGAATTGCAGTTGGCAAGAACGGGCGCACATGCCGATGTTTTCAAGGAATAGCGGCGAGATTGATGCAGCGCACCTTTGCCCCCACCGCCGAGCGGCGTTGAGCCCAACCTGGCGTGCCAGATTAGACAAGGCAAGTCACACATTCCCAAAGTCAATCATGATGAAGTCCATAAGCGCTGCCGGAGAGCGGCTTCTGCCGCCTCTGCGTACTCTCGATCCACGCCAGCAACGTCTGCGCCGCGCGTTGGTATCCATCGCGATGGCGCTCTAGCGCGTTCTCCATCATGGTGAGGATCTCGCTCCTGTATTGGGGGTCGCTCCGCACCTTAAGCATACAATCAACGACCGCATCACCCCCTGATCCATTCCCGTAGAACAGCGGAAAATCAGGTCCCATCACCTCGCGGAATATGGGGATGTCGGATAGAATCGGCATGCAGCCGCCCCACAGCGCCTCGATTATTGGCAAACCAAACCCTTCATTACGGGAGAGAAATAGACAATAGGCGCAACGTGCATACAGGGCATGCAACTTATCGCGGTTCACGTACCCACATATATTCAACCTAACATGCTGGAATGTCTTCGAAGCAAGCAGGTCTCGGCTATCGGGCGTCTGTTTCCCCACGACATGCACAGTTACACTCTCAATACTGGATCCTCTCAGCCGCCCGTCGAGCACACTACAAATCTCCAAGACCCGATCAAAACCTTTCAGGTAATTAATCCGCCCGACAAACACAAGATCAAGCCCTGTAGTATCGGAGAGCCTTTTATCTACCTCAGAGAGACTTGGCCTCGAGATATCTGAAAGATTGAAAGGTAGTCCGTTAGGCAAGTTAGGACACGTCTTCCTCATGCTGTAAGGGTAAAATCGGTTGAGATCCAACTTCGTAGCTTCTGAGATACAAGCAACCGCGGCATTTGTATATAAATGGTACCGTGTGAGTAGATCCAAATACAGATACCGTTTAAGCGGTAAATAGCGTGAAACCACCTTGTACGTAAGATCGTGCAGAACGCTCAGTTTCGGATTAGGAACAAACGCGAGTGGCTGCATATTAGGCATAATAATGCATTCATACGGGCCGCCCCTCCGAATTACATATGGTGCCCATAAATACTTAAGGCCTCTGTGATTCGGGGTTACTATAAATCTTAGCAACGTTTCCGTCGTAACGCCGATTTCCATAGTAACCAGCATTT
>JAKDMK010000204.1 GCA_030452365.1 Nitrococcus sp. | reverse complement strand
GCCGCTCGCTCGGCGCGCTCAGCGACCGGGAGCTCACCTTGCTGCGCCGGCGCCGCATCGGCTTTATCTTTCAGGCCTACAATCTGATCTCGACGCTCACGGTGAGCGAGAATCTGCTGTTGCCGCTGGAGCTTAATGGATTGGCGGTCGGGGACACGGTGGCCAAATGGCTCGATCGGGTCGGGCTCACCGGTTTGGAAGAGGCCTATCCGGATCAGCTCTCCGGTGGCGAGCAGCAAAGAGTTGCCGTCGCCCGAGCCCTGGTCCATGAGCCTGATCTTATTCTCGCGGACGAGCCGACCGGTAATCTGGACTTGCACCACGCGACCCGTGTGGTGGCGCTGCTCGATGAGCTATGCCGCAGCAGCGGCAAAACGCTGGTTATGGCGACCCATAGCCGCGAGGTAGCGGGTAAGGCCGATCGCATGTTGACCATTCGCGAGGGCCGTCTGGAGGAGGTCCGGGAGTGACGCGAGGCGTGCTGCGCGCCGGCCGGCGTGCCCTCTGGCGGCACCCGATGCAGTTGCTGTTGGCCGTGACTGGCGTGGCTCTGGGCGTGGCCGTGGTGATCGGCATGGATCTCGCCAATCAGAGCGCGAGCTCGGCCATGCGCGATTCCATGCAGGCGGTGACAGGAAGGGTTACGCACCGGATCTTCGGTGGCCCCGAGGGGCTGCCGGAATCGCTCTACGTCAAATTACGCACGCGCCTTGGCATATGGCAGTCCGCCCCGCTGCTGGAAGGCGGCATGACCGTTCCGGGTGTCGGCAATCGGTCATTGACGTTGATTGGGGTCGCCCCTCTTGCGGAGGCGGAGCTGCGCGAGCCGATCAGTGCGAAAGAGGAGGGCGGCGACGACGCGGGAGTATTCAAGGATCTGCTGCTCAATCCTGGGAGCATTGCGTTGCCGGCGGAAGAGGCCCGCCGCCTGGATGTAAAAGCCGGAGATGCGCTCACGGTCGAGATCGGTGGGGAGGAGCGGCAACTGCAGGTGGTGGCCGAGGTAGAGAATCCCGAGCAGGATCTGAGCGGCTATGCCTTCGCCGACATCGCAACCGCGCAGGAGCTGCTCGGCGAGATCGGGCGACTGTCACGGATTGATTTGATACTCGAGGCCGGCGAGGTCGAGGCGGTGCGCGCGCGGCTGCCGCCGGGTGCCGTGTTAGTTCCGGCGGCGGCGCGGGCCAACGCTATGCAGCAGATGCGTGCTGCCTTTCAAACCAACCTGACGGCTTTTTCGCTGCTGGCCCTGGTGATCGGCCTTTTTCTGGTGTTTAACACCCTGTCCTTCATGGTCGTGCAGCGCCGCGCGATGATCGGCATACTGCGCGCGCTGGGAGCAACCCGCCGCCAGATCCTCGCTCAGGTCGTGAGCGATGCCGGTCTCATCGGGCTGCTCGGCACCTTGCTCGGCATACCACTGGGGCTTGTGCTCGGCGTCGGGCTGGTCGATCTGGTGGGTCATGCCAGTACCGACCTCTCCTTCGGTGAAAGGCTCGCGCGCTTTCAGATCGAGCCCTTGAGCCTTGCCAAAGGATGCCTGCTCGGAATGTTTGGCTCGGTGCTGGCTGCCGTGCCGCCGGCATTTGAGGCCACGACCGTAGAGCCTCGGGCGGCGATGGATCGAAGCGAGCTGGAGCGGACTATGCACCGAGGCGTCTGGCTGGCCGCGAAGGTTGGCTTGCTCGCGCTGATTGCCGGGGCATTAATACTCGCGGTCAGCTCCAGCCTGGTGGCCGCCTTCTGCGGCTTGTTCGCGGTGATACTGGGCGCCTCTTTCCTGGCTCCGCTGGCCTCTGCCCGCCTGACCGCCGGGCTTGCGCGAATCGTCCCGCGCCGGCCGATCGCACGCCTGGTGCTGCGCGGGGTGGCCGCCTCACTTAGTCGCACTGGCGTGGCCATTGCCGCGCTGGCGGTGGCGGTATCGGCGGTGATCGGGGTCGCGATCATGATCGACAGCTTTCGGGGCAGCTTCATCGCCTGGCTGGAGCAGTCTCTGCGCGCTGATTTTTACATCGCCACGCCGCAGGACGGCACTACGGTGGATGACGCCCTGGCCCAGCGCATCGAATCCCTGCCCGGGGTGGCCTATGTCACTCGATCGCGTCACTATCGCCTGCCGAGCGCCGACGGGTTCACGGCCATTTGGGCGCTTGGCATCGAACGCCGCGGCTGGCGGGGGATCGATATTCGCGCCGGTGATCGGCAGGCCGCATGGAGGGCGTTTCGCTCCGGCTCGGGCGTGCTGATCAGCGAGCCCTATGCCTATCATCATGAGCTGACGGTGGGGGAGACACTATCGCTGCGCACCGCGCTCGGTGAGCGAACATTCGAGGTAGCCGGGATCTTTCGGGATTACGGATCGCCCTACGGCGTCGTGCTGATGTATCGGCCGGTCTATCAGCGGCTTTTTGCTGACGAGTGGCTCTCTGGGCTCGGCGTCTATCTCGCCGCCGCGAGCGATCGCGCCACCGTACGCCAGCGCCTGGACGCGGCTGTCAGCGGCTTGGCCGGGGTGCAGGTGCGTGATAATCAATCGATTCGGCAACGATCGCTGGAGATATTTGATCAAGAGTTTGTCATTACTTCGGTGTTGCGTGTGCTGGCGGCGCTGGTGGCCTTCGTAGCCGTGGTGGGTGCGCTGATGGCGCTGCAGCTCGATCGGACCCGCGAGCTCGCGATTCTGCGCGCGATCGGCTTCACCCGCATTCAGCTTGGCAGCCTGATTACCGCCCAAAGTGGATTGCTGGGGCTGGCGGCGGGTCTGTTTTCGATCCCGATGGGTTTGGTTCTCGCCTGGTTGCTGGTATTCGTCATTAACTATCGCGCCTTCGGCTGGAGTATGGAGTTCACGGTAAACCCCATGCCGTTGCTGGAGGGGGTCGGATTGGCTATTGCCGCGGCTCTGCTTGCCGCCCTTTATCCGGCATGGCGGGCGGCGCATACGCTGCCATCCCGTGCTCTGCGGGAGGAATAAATATGCGCTACCCGGCCTATGCCTTTGTGGTGCTCGCCATTCTCCTCGGGGTGAGCTGCCGCCAGTTCACCGGCGGTACGGGCGATCAAGATCAACAAAGCGCAACTAACTCATCGGCCTTGCGCACGTCCGAGAGCGATGACATGGCAGGCTATGCCAAGGTGAACGGGCCGCGGCCGATGCAGTTTCCGCAGGATCACGGCGCTCACCCCGACTACCGAGTTGAGTGGTGGTATTTTACCGGCAATCTGGCCACCGCACAGGGACGTCCCTTCGGCTTCGAGCTTACCTTCTTTCGTTTTGCCATGGCGCCGTCCCAAACCCCTAGGGCTTCGGATTGGGCCACCCGGCAGATGTGGGTGGCCAATTTCGCCATCAGCGATATCAAGCCCGAGCGCTTTCATTTCTTTAAGCGCTCGCAGCGTGGTGCGCTGGGGCTGGCGGGTGCGCAGATTGAGCCGGTGCGAATCTGGCTCGATAACTGGGAGCTGCGCGCCCAGTCTGCGGACAGCCTTTTCCCCGCTCGGCTGCAGGCTGAGCATGGTGACGCCGGGATTGATCTGCGCCTGACCAGTGAGAAGCCCCTGGTCCTCCAAGGGGAGGCGGGCTACAGCCGCAAGAGCACCGATCCCGCAAACGCCTCTTACTATTACTCGTACACCCGGCTGCGGGCGCAGGGCACGCTCACCGTGGACGGAGAGACATACCAGGTGAGCGGACCCGCATGGATGGACCGCGAGTGGAGCACTAGCGCATTGGCGGAGAATCAGGTCGGTTGGGATTGGATCTCGTTGCAGCTCGACGACGGTCGCGATCTCATGCTCTATCGCCTGCGTCAGCGGGATGGCTCCGCCGGTCCCTACTCCGCCGGCGTCTTGATCAGCAAGGCGGGCACGCCGCATGATCTCACCGTGGAGGAGTTCGAAATGACACCCTTACGGTACTGGCGCAGTGCAGCGACCGGCGTATCTTACCCCGTCGCCTGGCGGGTGCAGGTACCGTCAGAGCAGCTGGACCTCAAGGTAGAGGCACGCATGCCCAACCAGGAGCTCAACCTGAAGATGCGCTATTGGGAGGGGGCGGTAACAGCATCCGGCGAAGATGTCAGCGGCGTTGGCTATCTCGAGCTGGTGGGCTATGGCTCGCAGGCAACAGGCCAGTCCGGCGCTCAAGCCGACGAATAACGGCCTCCAGGCCGTCTCTGCGTAACTGGGCTTGGATATCCGAGCGGATGCCCACGAGAAGATTAATGCCGGATGACGTGATCTCGTAGACCTTCCAGCTTGCATCTTGATTGTACAGCTGCAGCTCAAAATGGATCCAGCCCAATCTCGGGGCCATTAAGAGCACCCGGACGGTCGCCGTGCGCCGATCCGTGTCATGGCGCAACAGCCAAGTGTAGACGCGAGCACTATGAGCGAGCTGGTCGAGCGTCACGGCATACTTTTCCATGGATTGACTGCAGATTTGGAGTAAATGCGCGCGCAGCGCGCATCGGCAGCGCGCGTATTGCGCCGGTGTGGCATTCTGCCAATAAGACCCAAGTACATAGCGGGTCATGTGGTTAAGATCGAGATGCGGCAATGTGGCCCGTTCGATTAGCTGACGGGTTAGCGCGGCATCGCCACGCAGGGTGTCAAGCCACCGCTGCAGCTCGCCGAGCACCCCGCTGATGATCGAGCGCACTGCGGCATCTGGACGATTGGCGGGATTGGTTTGCGCACTTGCCAGTAGGCTGAGCATCATGAAGGCGACCGCCATCGCCATAGGGGCACGGCCCACTGCGGCTAGCAACAAATCAGGGTTGGTCATTGGACCCACTTAACGTTGTATGCTCATAAATATATAGCCTCACAAATAAATGTCAGGGACGTTCTAGCACACGCCCGTAAGTGTATCGTGGCCCCCCTTAGGCTAATATCGCTGGGCGCTGCAATCCACCCCGCTTGCGCGGGGCCATTCTGAGGCTCGTTATGTCAGGATCGATACGCATGCGCTGCAGTCTGTCGCAAGCCGGCGCTCGTTGCGAGCGTTTGGTTACGAGCCGTAGCGACAGGCGTTGGTATTCAGGGGTGCCGCGATGTGGGTTGACGCTGTCATCGCGACTCGTGCTGTTCGCTGCCTGGGTATCGCTGCTCGTCGTGACTCTACCGGCAGTGTCTCATCCCTCCATTTGACTCCGAAGCTGACGCGCGGCCGCGATCATG
>JAKDMK010000655.1 GCA_030452365.1 Nitrococcus sp. | reverse complement strand
CCTACGCAGGCTACTTGCCCTTGCTCGCCTCACCGTAGCGCTTGAGGAACTGATCCACGCGACCGCCGCTACTGACTATGCGTTGCTTGCCGGTGAAAAACGGATGACTTTTGCTGGAGACCTCGATCTTGCACAATGGATACTCCTTGCCATCTTCCCATTGGATCGTTTCCTTTGTGCGCACCGTGGAGCGCGTGAGGAATGCGAAGTTCGAGGAAAGATCCTGAAACACGACTTGGCGATACTCGGGATGGATGGCCTTTTTCATTGAATTACCTGCAATGCTCGTGAACAAGACCGCGCCCTGCAGCCCATCTGCAAGGCGTGTCATGATAGGCGCCGGCGACGGCCAAAGGCAACCGCTGGCGTGGTTGTGGTTGGGGCTCATCGTTCGCGCGAGTCAGCGGACGCGATCAAATAATGTCCGGTCGACGAAAGGGAAGAATTTTTGCCGAGCGCCGCAGCGGATGTGGCGCCTTTCGCACTTGGGGCAACGCACCCGCTAGGGCCTGCGTGAGGCCCGCCGGTCCGGCGAAGGTATCCCACATCAGTTGATAGAGCCTCTGACAGGCAAGCAAGGGTGTGCTGGAATGTTCCCGAACGCGATCTACCCGCCATTGCAGGCAGCGCAGCCGCTCGCGACGCTCAGCGGGTTGCGCTTTGATGAAGGAGTCCAGCATCGCGTGCCGGCGTGCTTCGAATCCCGCGCTATCCCGTCTGGCGAGATTCGACCAATCATCGAAGTCGATGGTGAAGCGCTGCTTGCCGTCCATTGCCGGAAGCCCCTCGCAAAGATGGCCAATTAGGGCCTAGACCGTAATCATAGCATACGCCGGCATTCGCCCGCGGGCGCGCCGCGCCATGGCCCGCCTGGCCTGGAGGAGGGCAGGGTAGAACGACCATAAAGAGCCCGGCATAATACCGCCCTAGTCGCCTCGTTTTTTCTCGCGTAGTTCGGTGCCTCAGCGCAGGAGGGGAATCAGTATTGTCTGCATATTTAGTTGCCAAGTCGTTCCATATCACGCTGGTCGCCGCTACTTTTATCTCCTTTACGGTGCGCGGGGTGTGGATGCTATACGACTCGCCATTGCTGCGCCGGCGCTGGGTGCGGGTGCTGCCCCATACCATCGACGCCATAGTGTTGGCGAGCGGGCTCTATTTGGCCGTGGCATTCTATAATTTCCCGGCCGTCCACCATCCTTGGATCATCGCCAAGCTAATCGGGCTGCTCGCCTACGTTGTGCTCGGCACGATCGCGCTGAAACGCGGTCGGACGAAGCAGGCTCGCCTACGCGCCTTCGTCGTCTCCTTGCTGCTCTTTGGCTATATCGTATTTGTTGCGGTGACCAAAATGCCCTGGCCGTTCGCTGGCACTGCGGCCAAGGTGGATTACTTTGCGTCGCTTGGGGATTAGTGGTCTTGGCAACTGCTATCGTGCGTATGCGCTGCCCACGCCCGCGGCGGCGCGCTCTGGCGTGACACGCCGTGAATACCTCCATGTAGGCTCGACGGCGGCATCCTTGCCGCCGACG
>JAKDMK010000654.1 GCA_030452365.1 Nitrococcus sp. | reverse complement strand
CCTTGTTCACCATCATGGCATTTCTCCTGTCGTCCGAGTGGCGTTGCAATCGATTTGACCACGCGCGGCGCGATGCCGTTCGCCCAATGCCTCCAGTCAGCTCGATGCAAGCCCTCCGTTGCCCAGCACGGCATAGCAGGCCGTAAGCCACCCTAGGTGCAGCGCTGTGAGCCAATGGCAACTTTGGCCATCGATGTACAGTCGCGGCGGCGAGGCAGGAAGACGGCACCTCCGTCAGCTCTCGGCCATGAGCGGGCGGACGCCTCTGCTCAATCAACCGCACCAGAATAAACGTCGACAACGGTGAACTGTCCCTACCTTGATCCGGTCACTGTGGCCCACCCGCAGGCCACGATATAACCTCAGCCATAGACGCCAATTAGCGCCATTGCTGGTCAAGTCGCTCGAAACAAGAACCCACATAGCTTTCTTCAACGAAGCGCCCGCAGCACAGTCTGCGGTTCGCGATCGATCAGATTGAGCAGCACCAGCGCTGGCCCTTGAGGAGCACGGTCTCCGCGCTCCCAGTGACGTAGCGTCGCCACGGAGACGCCGAAGCAAGCAGCGAACTGCTCCTGCGTCATACCCAGGCGCCGGCGCAGCGCCACCACGTCCACCGGTTCCGGCCGGTAAATTCGCGGGCGCGTTTTGCCGCCCCTGGCGTGATCGATGGCCTCTTCAAGGCCGGTCTTGATGCTATCGAATCCGCTACCCATGACAAAATTACCTCTTGATCCATACCCGTACCAACACCCGCACCAGATTGGACAATTCATTGCGCTCGGACTTGCTCAGATTCGGCTGCTCGTGCTTCCCGAACACAGTCAGCAAGTACAACGGCATCGCCTCGCTATGGAAGTAGTAGATGACTCGGACTCCACCACTTTTGCCTCGTCCGCCTCGGCGCCATCGAAGTTTGCGCACCCCGCCGGTGCCTTCCATCAAACCACCCGCCTTCGGGTGCACGGCAAGGTAGTTCATGAGATCCCGGCACTCCTCGTCGCTCATTAGCTTCTCCGCACGGCGGATGAACTCCGGGACTTCGGCGATGGTCATCATAGGTTTTTAGTATAATCCACTGGATTAGTTCCACGATAATCAGAATTTCTTCCCCGGTTGGGTGAGGAATCAGATCATGTACCCGTACAGTAATTCCAATCCAGCGGCGGTGCCGTGGAACAAGGGCAAAATCATTGGCCAGAAGCCGCCCCTGAAGGTCAGGGAGATCTGGGCGCTCCGCGTGCGACTACAACTCGCCCATCGGACCCGTGATCTCGCGCTGTTCAACCTGGCCATCGACAGCAAGCTTCGAGGCTGCGATCTGGTAGAAGTGGTCCCCTCTCTTTGAACAACTCGGCAGCGAAAGCTCCTTGAGGGTGCGCTCGCTTCCGGCATTCTGCTCGCCGTGAGGGTGTGGGGGTGTCTCACGCTGCCTGCCTCCAGCGCTCGTACGCCTCGCCGGGTGTGAGATTACCGGGACTTGAGTGTGGCCGCTTCCGGTTGTAGTAGGCCATCCAGAGGCCGATGCCGGT
>JAKDMK010000203.1 GCA_030452365.1 Nitrococcus sp. | reverse complement strand
GTCATGCCCGCATCCTGCCCGACGCCCCCGACAGTTCCACGCTGCGTGTCCGGCCAGAGCCCGGCCCAGAGGCCCGGCCTGGCGAGAAGTGCCAGAGCAGGACATGCACGGAACGGCCAGTCGTCGATCGCCGTCAGC
Organism: Nitrococcus sp.; assembly: GCA_030452365.1. Taxonomy (GTDB): domain Bacteria; phylum Pseudomonadota; class Gammaproteobacteria; order Nitrococcales; family Nitrococcaceae; genus Nitrococcus. The sequence continues at coordinate 5,047 of JAKDMK010000203.1, read as the reverse complement.
AATGCTGTCGTTGCTGGTCAGCGACCTGCCGTGCGCTGCCGTTTGAAGCCGCCCAGATCCTGCTCAAGGACGTTCCTCCGCCCCCACGCTTCCCCCACGCTGGCTGCGCGGGCAAGCGGGCAAGCGACCGGTAACACATCCACGCTACGGGTCGAGCCGTCGACGTCGCTCTTCGATCATTTCCCAGGCGGACCACGCACAAGCAGTTTCAGACCCAGTCTCGCCCTGTACTCCGTGGCGTGGCGTGGACGATTCCGGCCGAGCGGCAGCACCGGAGCCCATCGACACGTTGCTATACGTTTTGGCAGGCAGCTGGCAGATGGTCGTGACCCTGTCGTGGCCCTGAGCTGAGTGATATCTTCTGCAGGCAATCGCGGTCTCGCTTTCGCGGAGGGTGGTCCTGATATGACGGACAGAGCCAAGCCATTTGTCTTGGAACCGGGAGCCTCGCGAAGAGATGATGCGTTCTTGCCGTTTAAGGTGTGCGCGCCAGATACGGGCGGATTGCTGAGCATCTGCGAATTCACGCTGGCGGCATGGGATTCCGGTCCAGTACTGCACGTACATTCTGCGATCGACGAGGCGTTCTATGTTGTCTCCGGAACGCTGGAAATGCAGCTCGACGACGAGCGCAAGCTTGCAATAGCGGGCAGCTTCGCTTGGGTACCACGTGGAACGGGGCATACATTCGCGAACGGCGGTGACGACCCGGTGCACGTCATTGCGCTTGCGGTACCCGGCGGTATCGAGGAGATGTTCGCCGAGCAAGCGGCGCATATCGCGGCCTCGCAAGGGCCCCCCGATGAGTCCGTACTGGACGAGATCGGAAGGCGACATGGTGGGACGACATTGGGGCCGCCGATCCGCGCTCGGAACGCCCCGGTCGTGCAGCCGTCGTAGGACACCGACTGCGCGTCACCTCAAGTTGGCTGGCGCCGACCGATTCAGCCGGCCCGACACCGCCGTGAGCGGAGCGGCAAAGGCGAGGTCCGGGCCGGTTGCGCGCGGAGTGCGCCATTGATGATGAAAGAGGTCAACGCAGCATCGGAGCGGCTACGGCGATGGTCGAGCGGCATGGCTGCGGGCACGTGTGAGGGCCGACGCCGGCAAGGATCAGCGCGCCGCCGATGGGCAGGGCCAGCAGGCTGGCGCCCCTTGTGTTCCCGTCGACGCGCGGCACGCGTCGCGACCCAGACAACGCCCGGAAACTGCGCTAGGTCGTCGCCGGCACCGCTGGGAGGGCCTGCGCCCGCACCCCTTCCGGCACCTCGCCACCCGACTCGTCACCTCGGCTTGACGGCCCGGGAGATCGCCGACTACCTCGGCCATTAGCGGGTGAGCATGACCCAGGACGTCTACATGTCGCTCAAGGTCCACAGGGCCGGCGCGAGCACCGCACTCGACGCGTTCGGACCCGAAAGCGCGGGGTAATCGTGGTCGATCTTCGCTGGTCAGATCGGCTATGCCGCTGACCTGGCTGGTGTTGCGTGCCCCCGGCAGGATTCGAACCTGCGACCCGGAGATTAGAAGTCGTTGGCCTCGCGCATCCAGCGCCTTCACCAGTGCCTTCTATGCACATCCGGGGAGCTAACCTGTCCCGACTTGCTCCAGGGCACCCTGGTTCGCTCCCCGAGCGGCTCCCCGATCGGGCGCAGGGTCATTCACCGCCGATCTTGTCGCGGTACTCAGGGCAGTACGCGCTGACGCCAGTGTCGCCCGTCAGGGCGAGGGCCGTCTCTCGAACGACCGTGGAATCCGGAGTCTCCTGCTCGGCCACCACCGGTGCGGCGCAGGAGTCCCGATCGGCGCAGGTGTGGCTGCTGCCGCCAGCGAGCGACGCCAGCAGCACGAACGCGCCGTAGGCGATCCCGCAGAGGATCACGAAGCCGAAGATCGTGGCGATCGGGCACCGCCCCCGGCTGCGCCTTCCGCCGGACCGGACGTGCCGCCACAGGCACTCGCTCGGCGGAGGCGCCGCTGGCGCGGTTGCGGCCACGCAGCCAGCCGGCGCACATCAGCCCAGATCTACACGCTGAAACGGACTCTCCCGTGTCGACGACAAGCCACGTGCAGGGCGGCTGAGTAATGAGGGGCGTCGTGGTCGAGCTACCCAAAGGCGGGAACACTGTAGTACGCGGCCCGATAGTCCGGTCCTCGCTGCGCACGCAACTGGCGCCGGGGCAGATCGACATCTGTGCCCTGCTCGTCGACGACCAGCGCCGCGCCAGGGTCCGACGAAGACTTCGTCTTCTTCAACCACGAACGTTCCCGCTGCGGTAGCACCCGCCGGCTCTCGCCCGTCGAGATCGAGGTCGACCTCGACCACGTCCCGGCCACCGTCGATGCCATCGTCATCGCTGCCTCGCTCGACGACTCCGTCGGAGGCTCGGTCGCTGACCACGGCAGCAGCGAAATCTCCTTCGCAGGAAATCCGCCGGTCACCCACGCGCTCACCGGGCTCACGACCGAACGGTGTGTCATCGCCAGCGGACGCATCGTCATCTCCGCCAAGCGCTACAACCACACCGTCGGTCCTGATCACGTCCGCGCACTCGACAGCGTCGTGGGCGAGCAAGGCGCCATCAAAGGCATCCTCGTCACGACCTCTGGCTTCGGACCCGAGTCGTACCGGATCGCAAAGGACAAGCCGTTGGATCTCGTCGACGGGCAACGCCTTCGCGAATGGCTGCACCAGTACCTGGGCGTCACCGGTCGATAGGCGTCCGGATCTGATTCACGCTCCTCGACATCCAGCGTGGCGGAGCCGGCGCGGGACGCGGGCGGAGCGATGACGCCACTGCACGGCGTGGAGTGTGATTGATCGGTATGTCGTCGGAGGACCGTACCGGATCGGGGTGTCGATCCCTCACACCCGAACCAGGGGCTAGGCTTGCCCAACTGGTTCACGGAGTGAGGTGGCGATCATGACTAGCACTCGCTGCGGGGTACTAGCTAGCCGCCAAGACGCTTCTAGCCATGACCACCGGCACCGCCTTCGCGGCTCTCTCAGATACTCCGAAGTCTTCCACCGCCGGCCGTAGGAACTGGTGAGCTGGCTCCTGTCGGCAATCAACCATCTCTCAGCAAACCTCATCGCCATAATTGCGATTTTGGTCAGTATAGCCATGGGCTTAATCACTGCCAAGATGAGCACCTCTACGCAGAAATCTTCCCGATCAGGACCCTTTGCATGGTTCATGGTAGCCGGGGGAATGATCAGTTTTGAATACCTGTACACCCAATATCATTCACGTCGGCTTTTGGGAAGGCTTGGAATTCTGGAAGTACAGTCCGCTAATACTTCGGTGAACGTATTCTATGGAATGCTTTAGACCCCGTGGGGCAAACGTTGGGTACGTGTGCATCGATGTTCTAGACTAGAGCAGCGGAATCGTCCTCTTGGCAGGCCATTCACCAATTAGTCGTTCCGCCGCGCTGAGATCTCCCGAAATTGCCACCTCGAGGTCGGATACGCGCTGCTCCTCTGCCTCTACTCGCCGGCAAGAGGGCGGACTAACTGCAGTCATACTTCCCGAAATGCTGAGAAGTCCAACAACTATAGCAGAAAATACTGGTATCGCGCCAAGAAGGATCAGGCCAGCTAGGAGAAATCCGATGGCCTCCTTACCGTCGGCGACCTGTGCAGGCTCGTAATCCCAGCCACCTTCCGATTCCACCATACTCAGCAGAATCACAAGGAGAAGCAACCAGGGCAGTCCCCAGCCAAGGAGATGCGTCAAGCCATCCCGCCATTCCTTCCGCTTTCGATTCGAGGTAGCGATCTGGTCCCGTTCAGATGCGATCGTCTCGCGTCTCTCGGTGATCCACCTTTGCGCAGCCGTCCGTGTCTGTCCGGCCAGGCTAGCAAGATCCTGGGTAGCAGCTGTCATCTGACGTCCTGCCCACACAAGATCGAGTGGTGGTTCTTTCGATGCACCCAGGCTATACGCCTTCGTTCTTGATGTGACCTTCTCGCCAAGCTCTCGAAGTCTTGCTGCCAAGGAGATTCGGGATTCGGCCATCGCATCTAGTTTAGCTGAGATCGAGTTGGTGCCGGTTCTTGCGAGTTCACTGCAGACGTTTGCAAGACTAGTCGAGTCCGACAGCTCGGCCTCTTCTAAGAAATCATCGGCGTACTCCGGAGCGACGATGAGCGCTTGTCGGAGGTAACGTCGTTCTACTGATACGTTAAGCTCGATGTGGCTCAGCAGCGAAATGATCAACTCAGGGCAGTCTGGAACTTTGCCGGCCACCTCCTCAAGGAGGTCCGCTGCCGCGTCGTAGTCCTCGACATGGAAGTACGCTTGGGCACCGAGGAGAGCTGCGCCGCAGGCTAGCTCGGGTTTGGGCGCCGTGCCCATGCTGTACGTTGCAGCCCTTGGAAAAGGCTTCGCCGGCTAGTCGGTGGTCTCCAACCGACGAGTAGGCGACGCCGAGGTAGTAATGTGCTCCTGGGTTGTACGGGTTATTTGAGTGCGATACAGATTCCTGAAGGTCGCGGATGGCATCCTGATGCCACCCCGCCGAAAGCGCCTCCACGCCGCGCTCGTATAGTTCATTAGCCGCTGTGAGCTTGGGGTGCCTTGTGGCATCCAAAAGGCTCGTCATTAGGCTGAGATTGGCGGATAATTGCCCGATCACCGTACCAAAGGCATCGTCGGCAATTGCGGTAAGGCGCCCTATCGATGCGCGAGTAGCTGCCACCTCGTCGATCAAACCTGACTTTGCGATTCCGTTCGCGAACGTTTGCGAGTAATGGCCGAAACGATCGTTCTTGAATTCCCTGAGTTCGCGGTAGATTCCCTTGACGTATCGATCGTTGTCCGCCATCTCGCATAACTCCCTCCCGGAGGCGTTCCCTCTGATGTGTTCCTGCCGGGGCGCACTTTGCCCAGGCCTCAGTCGGGCAGCATCTGTTCTTGTTAATCGTTGCAGAGACTGTTTACGTTACACGCCGCCAATCTCCGGGGCACGGTGGTGCTCTCGCACGCGGTGGAGCCTGGCCTAAGCCCCTGGCCGCCGTCCATGAGTCGTCGGGCAGCGGGAG
>JAKDMK010000653.1 GCA_030452365.1 Nitrococcus sp. | reverse complement strand
GCGCCGGGGACGATCAGGAAGGCGATAAAGCCCATCACCAGTCCGCTGGCGCCGAGATGGTAGCCGGGCGGGCCGGTAAACCACACCCCGACACCGGTTCCCAGCCACACCAGCGGCACCACCAGCCGGCTGGCCTTCGGGTAGCCGTACAGGAGCGCCGTGCCGAGGATGAGAACCGGAAGGGTGTTGGCGAGCAAGTGTTCCCAGGAAACATGCAGGAGCGGTGCGGTAACGATGCCGATCAGCCCGCCGATGACATGTGGCTGAACGCCGAGCCGACTCCAGTGCCATCCGCCGAGCCATTCGATCAGGCGAATCCACCAGAGCACGGCGACGAAGACGAAGCTCACCGTAAAGGCGAACTGGATGCGTCGATGCGAGGCGGCAATGGCCGCTCGTTCCGCTGCCGAATGCGAATGCATGAGGGTTGAAGCCGTATCGTTGCCCCCATCATACTTGCGCCGGATTTTCCATGTAGTACAATCAATCTGATTATTCCGGGAAAGCGCTGCGCAAAGCGTCGCATGGGGAGGCAAGCATTTTCGAGCCCGCAGAACGAGTGTCCCCGTCCATCGGGGCCGTCGGTATCGAGACATTGCGAAAAACCCGGCCCTGGGTGTTGTTTGTCAGCACCGTTATGGTTGTGAATGTGGGCTTGCATATCGTTCAGCTTGTCCTGCTTGCAGTCCTGCAGTCGTCCATGATTGCTCCAGGCGGCGCGCTCGGCAGGATGATTGAATTCATGTTGTCGGCAAAGATCTTTACGGGTATACTCGGGGTTGTCATCGGTTGCCTGTTTGCCTGGTTTGCCCTGCAGTACGGTCGCCAAATCAAGGTTTGCCTGGATACGATGGATCCGCCAAGGCTTGAAGATGCCCTGCAGTGGCAAAAACGCTATTGGGCGCTGCAGAGCGTGGTGTTCATCCTGACCGTCGTGCTCGTCATTGCGGGCGCCATTGTCGGCGCGGTTCTCGGCGCGAGCATGGCACCCCGGGGAGGATAGGCCGGATGACTTCGCCGGCGGAGGATCGACAGGCGCAATCCATAAGCGTAACGCCCGGAGCTTTGGATGCGTTGCAAAAGACGCAGAGCTGGGTACAATTTCTCGGCATTGCCAGTATCGTCATCGCCTGCCTTGCGGGTCTTGCGCTGGTGATCGGGGCGCTCGCCCTGCCCCCCGGCAGCAAGATGTTCAACAAGCTGGTTATTGGCGGAATCGTGATATTCGTGGTGTCCGTCCTGTATGCGATTTTCTGGTTGAAATATTCAGGCGCGCTGAAGCGTCTTTCGGACGATGGCAGCGTAACGCGCGAGGCGCTGGATGGCGCGCTGACCCAACAGCGCCGTCTTTGGCTTTTCCAGGGCATTTTGTTCATATTCGTTCTCATCGCGATCGGGTTGCAATTGGCAGGCATGTTGGTTGCATGGGCATGACGATATCGAGCGCTCGTTCGGGCTCAGCCTTGCGCTCGACAAAATGCGTTTCGGGAGGTAATTTGGCGCCATAATGGGGCGTGAGTGAAACCATTCCCGCG
>JAKDMK010000202.1 GCA_030452365.1 Nitrococcus sp. | reverse complement strand
TGCCCGAGAAACTCTTTGAGTGCGACAATCTCATCCATGTGGCGCAGCCGACTCTGAAAATGCTCGGAGGAGATAATCAGTGCGTCCCTACCCGTCAAAGCCTCGAACTCGCGGCTAAGGTCGTCGATCAGAGCGGATCGGTAGCGCGCTTGATCCTGCGCGCAGTGGATGTTCAGGAACATGCCGAGGTCAAGCTTCCACGCCTGCCGTGCGGCAGAGGCCGCAAACCCCCACTGACTGCCGCCGTTTTCGCCGCCGCCGCATGTAGGATAAAGCACTCCCTCGGCCGCCAGCGCCTGGCGGTTCGCCGCGAGGAACCGCTGGATGGTCGATGTTCCCGTTTTCTCCGTGCCGATGTGCAGCAGGCAGCGTTTGAAACGACCGCGCTTCTTTCGAGCCAGATAATTGAACACTGATGTGGAATCCTGAGCTTGGCCGGTCGCGCTAACGCGCCGCTACGACAGCATGCAGCGGTCGACGAAAAACGCGAGTCGTCGGTCATCCATCGAAGTCTTCACGTGCATCGAGGGGACAAACCAATCGCCGGTGCGGATCCGAAAGATCATCCGCGCACCCCTCGGCGCAGCGTTCACCGGCAGGCGAATCTGGAACTCCGCCTTCTTCCGCACCTCCTGAATTCTCGAAGCCTCCCCGGGCGAGATAATGGTAAGCCGCAACGGTTTCTTGGCAGGCAAGGCATGCCGGCAGTACAGGATGATATCGCGGACCGAACGGTCGGACTGCCGGAATCGAACATCCAGGCTCGGCCCGGCCCACCCGTCCGGATGCACGTCGATCATCACCTCGCCTGTCGCAAGCGCAAGCCGCCGGTCGCAACGCAGCCGCTCCGATAGCAGCGCATACTCCTCGGCAGTCACGTACGCGTGCGCAACGCTCGCCAGGCGCTGCAACTCTGCGGTCAGATCCAACTGCAGCGCATGGAAAGGGTGCGCGGCCATCACTTCCTCGAAGTGCGTGAGCATCCAATGTGCGGGCGCGACGCCAAGGTGGCGTGCGGTCACTGCCAATCCCTCTAGCGCAACGCGCTCACGCAAGCACCGGGTAATGCACTGCTCATGCAGGCGCGAATAGGCCTGAACCTTCGGAATGAAACCGAACCGCCCCGGAAGGCGCTTGAACATGCGCAGCCAAAGATCGAAGTCAAAGGATGCTCTGAGGCTGGTATCGAGCCCGCCCAGCTCCTCAAACACATCGCGTCGAAAGAATGCCGTCGGCTGACAGATAAAGCAGCCATCGGCAAACGCGCAAATCCCTACCGTCGGCGGCTGGCTCGGATAATCCCCGGTCACCTTGCCCGCGCCGTCGATGTGCCGGCCGTGGCCGTACACCATCACCTGGTCCGGATGCTTCCGCAGATACCGGATCGCACGCCGGACAGCCCCGCGCGCGTATACGTCATCCGAATTCAGCCAGCCGATGATCTCGCCGCGAGCGATCCCCACCGCCCGGTTGATCGCCTCGGCCGGCCCATCATCCGGCGCCGAACGCCAGCGCAAGCGACCAGGGAATTGCTGGGCGAGATCCGCCAGGACATTCAAGCTGCCGTCCGTAGAGCCGCCATCCATGACAACCAGCTCGTTCTCATCCCCGCTTTGTCTCAATACACTACACGCGGCCTCCCTGAGATACGTCCCCTGATTGAAAGAGGGCATGACGATAGTGGCGGTAATCGAACGGTCGGATGGCATATAGAAAGTGACAAGTGACAAGTGAATAAAATGGTTAGGGGTGAGACGTTAGGCGATATAAGACCGAGCTTCTGTCCACTACTTCACGCCTCACTCCTCACTCCTTTCTGTTCAGCACCGGTGATCAGGGCGTTGGAACAGGCCTTGACCAGGGGCTAGAACGTGGGGCGGCCGCTCATGAGCGATGAACAACTGCCGTTTTTGCAAAAGCAACTGCTGCGACGTTTGCGCTCTGCACGGCGGGGGCGTCCAAAGAAAACCACGAGAGAGACTCGGCAAGCAAGTATTGATGTAAATAGTAACGCGTCACCGCAATTCAACGTATCACGGTAATTCCCCGTAATTGCAATCCCGCATCCGCTCGCGAATGCTACGGCGGAACGCTTCATCACACCATCTGTCCGCCGCCGCGGACAAGTCGAATGGTGCAACAGTGTGCTACTTGTGCTTCTTGTCCGAATCCGTCAACGCCGAGGCGATATCGGTCTGCGCGAAATCCTCGCCCTTGTAGAGCAGGGGCAATTGCCGGGTTTTGGCAAGCGCGTAGCTGAACAGGTCGCCGAAGTTGAGTTGCGCCGGGTGGCCGCTGCCCTTGCCGAAGGCGACGAAGGCGGCGTACGCGGCGTCAGCCGTCGCCGCGTCAGGCGCGATCATTTCGAAATAGGGGAGACGCAACAAATCGTCGAGCAGCACCACCGCGCGCTGCCCGCGCCGACCGTGTACCGCCATGCGCGTTTCGACAACCGAGACCGTACTCACCAGCGCCCGTCGAGCGCGCTGGACCACGTCTCGCATCGCCAGGCGCTCGGGTTCGTCGAACACAATGGCGGCGAGCGCCGACGTATCGACGACAATCATTCGGGCAGGCCGTGCGCGTCCCAGTGGAGCGGATCGTAGGCGTCCGCGCGGTCGGGGAGACGATCCATCTGGGAAAGCAGCGCGTCAAACCGCGCGACTGGGTCGCTTGGTTCTAGCGCGGCATTGGCGAGCAGGTCGAGTGCCTTGTCAACCACGGCAGTCTTATTCAAACCCGTGGCACGTGCTAGCCGCTCGACTTTCTCCACCACGACGGGGTTGGCGATTTGCAGAGCCATGGATACCTTGTATTGGTGATGTCAACATAGTCAATATACATCAACGTATCCAGGGCGACAAGGCGCAAGCCCCTACCTGGACCAGGCGCCATTGAATACTACTATGCAGCATCGTAAATCGTAAGGTGTCACAGTAATACTGAGTAGTTACTCGATGCATTCTTTGATCGACGATAATCTAGACTCTATCAGCACGTTGTGCCGCCGGTATGGCGTGCGCAAAATGGAAGTGTTCGGCTCTCTTCTGCGTGAAGATTTCGACGCCGAAACGAGCGACGTGGACGTTCTGGTTGTGTTCGAACCCGGATTGAGCGACAGTTTCCGTAACTTCCTAGACCTCAAAGACGCCCTGGAAGCATTGTTCAATCGTCGGGCGGATCTGCTGGAACCGCACACAATCCGTAATCGCCGCCTGCGTCACCATATCGAGAAAACCAGCGTGCCAATTTATGCCGCAGCGTGACCCTGGCGTCTATCTGGAAGATATCGAGCGCAAATGGCAATTGTGAGTTCTATTCGAGACGCAAAAGCGACGTGAAACATTGCCAGAACTGACCTTAAACCCTACTGGCTAGCCGCGCCAATGACCGATAATATGCAACATTGGAAATCGTGTAATTAGCGAGGCGTCACCGTAATCCCCTGCGTTAGTCCGTGGTCCTATTGAGCCTTCCCTCTATATTCCCACGAAGCGAGTCTCCCTCGGCATCAGAATGCCAGCGCATAGGTGAGGAAGGCATCCTCCTCACCCGGGTTCCGATTGTGGAGATTAGCATTGGAGATGTGTCCCACCTGAACACCAAAGCGTGCACCATTTGCAAAGGCGTAGGCCGCGGTGATGCTGCCGCGAAACTCCAGCACACCGCCAAGATCCTTGCTGTGGCCTTGATCGTAGGCACCGACGGCCCCGAGCGGAGTGAAAATGAAGTTGCCGAGGGAAAGATCGGCGTACAGCCCTCCATAGCCGTAGACACCACCATCGAGGTTTGCCAATACCCCGAGCGCAGGACCCACATGGAACAGTCTGTCACCGAAACGCAGCTCAACAAGGCCAGCTGCCGAGCGGTGCTTATTAATAGCATCGAACTTTTTGCCGACAAGATCGAACCCGCCCGCGCCGAGCTGCAGTATGTTGGGGCCATCTTCCGCTGCCCACCCTCGATACGCGATTACGCTCACCATGAACACACCGATCAAAACCAGCTTCACAAAGTTCATCAGTTCTCTCCCTTCTGGCCTGCTCGTTGGCGAATATGGCCCTATGGCGATCGCAAGTCTGTCAAATTAACCGACATTTAGTTGTGTGAGCGGTGCGAGGCCAACGCCGCTGGCGGTCTCCGAAAGGCAGACGGCGTGCAAGCGCCGTCGCCATCGTACTGCCGGAGACCGGATAGGCGTCGGCGTTGCTTGGCCGTTGCCGCCGAAGTGCGGGATATAGGGGCGGGGATTGGCCTGGGCGGCGAGCGTTGTTGCACCTGCCCGTCGATAGAGTCGCGTGACCCCGCGCATGACTTCCCTCACTCGCATGACTTCCCTCATGTTCGTTCGTTGGCGTTCGCCTGAGGGCAAAACCCCGAGTGAGCGCAGCATGTTTCATGCCGAACTGTCTATATTATTATTTTATTGGCGTTCTAGTGGTGCGCGACCACAGAGCCACCGGCACCGGCGTGATCGAGCGTAAAATTCTTCGACAGGCAGGGGTCAGGGGTCGGCGGGGTCAGTGCTCGTATTGTTGCACCCAGCGCTTACGCACAATGCGCCCGACTGTGCCCAAGTGCAGTCCGTAGTAAGCAGCGATTTCACGGTAACTATAAGCGCCTGTGTTATAGGCCGCGACAATGGCGTCATTTCGGTTCGGATAAGCCGCAACGATCTCGGTGAGCGATGGCGCAGGCGCGCGTCGTTGCCGCTTGGGAATGCTCAATTCGTCCCCTGTGACGTTCATCCTAGCCTGCATTCTCTCCACAAACTTGTCATCGCCCAAATAGACCTGTTGCCGCAGATGGGACCACGGGCTGGCCTTGCCGATACCATCCAAAACAAACTGCCTATACCGTTGACGGGCCAGAGAGCGTTGCTGGCCGAACTGGCTCAACAGACTGTCTGTTGCCAGCCACGCGGGTGTGGACACCTGCCCGACCATGGACGGATAGCTGCTCCAGGTCCACTGGTCGGGCCAAGCCACCATGCCAGCACGCACCGGGTTCAAAACCACGTAACGCGTCAGTTCCAGAAGGTAACTTTCCCCGTCAACCACAATGCCTTTAAAGCGCCCCTGAAACAGATGCCCCGTACGCCGATGCCGTCTGTTGGACGCTTGCGTATACATACCGTTCAGCTGACGCATCCCATTGGAAAGGTTGCCATCCGGCGTTTCCACAATCAAATGATAGTGATTGGTCATCAGGCAGAA